>NZ_NEJX01000011.1:0-201487 GCF_002113245.1 Pseudomonas sp. B13(2017) | reverse complement strand
CAAGATTTTGAGTATTCATAACGGCGATCTCCAGTTAGATCCCCCAGTGAAAGCTTAGGCTTTCACTGGGGAGTCCTGGGAGGACCATTTCATTAGGTATGCGCCGCCTTTTGGAATTTGAGCAAGACAGTTGCTCCCACAGGGACCGCGCAAAAATCAGGATTTTGCGTGAGGTGCCGGGGATCAATGAAAGTCCCGGCTGCGTACGTCCAGCCCTTGCAACAGCGGGCTCACATCCTCCAGTCGCCGTGCTATCAGGTGGCGCACGCCATTCTCCTGCTCCAGCCGCCCACTGACCTTGAGCAACTGCGACCCCACCAGCGCCCGCCGCTGCCGTTCGGCAAGCGCCCGCCACACCACCACATTGACCATGCCGTGCTCGTCCTCCAGGGTGACGAAGGTCACGCCACTGGCGGTCTGGGGCCGCTGGCGGCCCACCACCAACCCGGCCACGGCAATGTTGTCACCATGCCCGACATCTTGCAGCTCGCACGAACTGCGACAGCCCAGCGCCCGCAGGCGTGAGCGCAGCAAGGTCAAGGGATGCGGCCCAAGCGTGGTACCCAGGGCCTGGTAATCGGCCATCAGGTCCTCTGCCACGCTGGGAACGGGCAGTTCGACGGTGCTTTCCGGCAAGGCTTCGATATCGGCGAACAAAGGCAACTGCGGCTGCACCGCCGCCACCTGCCAGCGCGCCTGGTGCCGGTCGCTGGCCAAGGCGCGCAGCGCGCCGGCATCGGCCAGGTGAGCGCGGGCGCGCGAATCGAGCCCGGCACGCAGGCACAGGTCTTCGACATCGCGCCATGGCCGCTGTGCCCTCGCCTGCTCCAGGCGCCTGGCATCGGCCTCGGCAAGGCCGCGCACCAGGCGCAAGCCCATGCGAATGGCCAGCACCTCTCCAGGCTCAGGCTCGAGCGTGCAGTCCCAGTCACTGTGGCACACATCCACCGGCCTGACCTCGATACCCTGGCGCCGGGCCTCTTGCAGCAACTGGTCGGGGCTGTAGAAGCCCATGGGCCAGCTGTTGACCAGCGCGCAGGTGAAAATCGCCGGTTCATGGCACTTGAGCCAACTGCTGGCATAGCACAACAAGGCAAAGCTGGCCGCGTGCGACTCCGGAAAGCCATAGCTGCCAAAGCCCTTGATCTGCTCGAAGATGCGCTCGGCAAACGCCAGCCCGTAACCATTGCGCAACATGCCCTGCACCAGCCGCTCGCGGTGCGGCTCCAGGCCGCCGTGGCGCTTCCAGGCGGCCATGCTGCGGCGTAACTGGTCGGCCTCGCCCGGGGTGTAGTCGGCCGCGACCATTGCCAGTTCCATCACCTGCTCCTGGAACAGCGGCACGCCCAGGGTACGCTCGAACACTGCCTTCAGTTGCGGCGAGGGGTACGTCACCGGCTCCTGCTTCAACCGCCGGCGCAGGTAAGGGTGGACCATGTCGCCCTGGATCGGCCCGGGGCGGACGATGGCCACCTCGATGACCAGGTCGTAGAACTTTTCCGGCCGCAGCCGCGGCAACATGGCCATTTGCGCGCGCGACTCGATCTGGAACACGCCCATGGTCTCGGCACGGCTGATCATCGCGTAGGTGGCCGGGTCTTCGGCGGGGATGGTCGCCAGGGTCAGGTGCCGGCCACGGTGGCGTTGCAGCAGGTCGAAGCAACGGCGCAAGGCGCTGAGCATGCCCAGCGCCAGCACGTCGACCTTGAGCAGGCCGACCATGTCCAGGTCGTCCTTGTCCCACTGGATCACCGTGCGCTCCGGCATCGCGGCATTCTCCACCGGCACCAGCTCGTCCAGGGGTTGCTGCGAGATAACGAAGCCGCCCGGGTGCTGTGACAGGTGCCGAGGGAAGCCGATCAGTTCGCCGGCCAGCACCAGCACCCGGCGCAGCGAAGGGCTGCCCGCCTCGAAGCCGGCCTCGGCCAGGCGCTGGTCGTCGGGTATGCGATCGCTCCAGCGGCCACAGCATTTGGCCAGGGCGTCCACCTGGTCGGCGGGCAGCCCCAGCACCCGCGCCACATCCCGCACCGCACCGGCGGCATGGTAGGTGTTGACCACCGCAGTGAGCGCCGCCCGGTGCCGGCCATAGCGGCGGAACACATACTGGATCACCTCCTCGCGCCGGTCGTGCTCGAAGTCCACGTCGATGTCCGGCGGCTCGTTGCGCTCGCGCGACAGAAAGCGCTCGAACAACAGGTGGTGTTGCATGGGGTCGAGCTCGGTGATGCCCAGCACGAAGCACACCACCGAGTTGGCAGCCGAGCCCCGCCCCTGGCACAGAATGCGCTGGCTGCGGGCGAAGGCGACGATGTCGTGCACAGTCAGGAAGTAGCTTTCGTAGCCAAGCTCCTCGATCAGCGCCAGCTCCTTGGCCAGCACATCCCGCACCTTGCTGCTCGGCCCGTCTGGCCAGCGCGACGGCAAACCCTGCTGGCACAATTCGCGCAACCAGCTCGCCGGGCTATGCCCCTGGGGCACCAGTTCGCGTGGGTACTGGTATTTCAATTCGCTCAGTTCGAACTGGCAGCGCGCAGCGATGGCCAGGGTCTCGGCCAGCAGGTCGGCGGGATAGAGTTCGCCCAGTTGCGCCTGGCTGCGCAGGTGCCGCTCGCCATTGGCAAACAGGAAGCGCCCGGCCTCGGCCACCAGGCAATGCTGGCGAATGGCGGTCATGCAATCTTGCAGGGCGCGACGACCGCGCACGTGCATGTGCACGTCGCCACAGGCCACGGCGCGGATGCCGACCCTGGCCGCCAGGCTACGCAAGCGTTCAAGGCGCAAGGTATCGTCACTGCCGCGGTGCAGGTGCACGGCCAGCCACAGGCGCTCGCCGAACACGCCGTGCAGCCACTGCCCGGGGGTGGCATCGCCGCTGTCATCGGCTACCCACAATGCCAGCAGGCCCTGATGGTGCTGCTGCAGGTCATCGCGAAACAGTTGGTACTCGCCCTTCTGCGCCCGCCGCCGGGCCCGGGTGATCAGCGCACACAGGTTCTGGTAGCCGGCCAGGTCCTGCACCAGCAGCACCAGCCTGGGGCCGTCCTGCAACTGCACTTCACTGCCCACGATCAGCCGCAGCTGGTGTTCCTTGGCCGCCTGCCAGGCACGGACGATACCGGCCAGGGTGCATTCGTCGGTGATCGCCAGCGCCTGGTAGCCCTGTTCACGCGCGCGCCGGAACAGCTCGTCGGCGCTCGACGCGCCGCGCTGGAAGCTGAAGTTGGACAGGCAGTGCAGCTCGGCATAACCCGGGGTGTTCATGCGAACCAGCCCTGCAGCCACAACGGGCCGACCTTGCCCAGATCGCGGTAGGCCCAGCCGCGCAGGCCGTCGCGGGTTTCGATGCGGTAATAGTCGCGGCGCACATCGCCGCCATCCCACCAGCCCGACTCGATGCGCTCGGCATGGCCTTGCAGGCGATAGCCGCCTTCGTCCAGCGCCATGGGGGCCGACAGCAGCCAGCCAGGGCGGCTGCCAGGAACGACCGGCATGTTGCCCTGGGCACCCTGCTCTACCGCTTGCCAGGCACACTCGGGGCGATGATCGGCTGCCGCGCTCAGGCCCTTGACCGCCTCATCCCCCAAGCGGGCGCGCAGCCGTTCGCGCAATTGTTCCCAAGGTTGCGCCTGTTGCGCACGCGGGTCGAACAATGCCTGGTGTTGCGGCACGAAGGGTGGCAGGTCCTCGGCAACCAGCCGCAGGTTGCGCACCGGTGCGGGAATGCGCAGCGGCTCCAGGCGCCCGCGCGTCAGTTCGAACAACATTGCCGCATCGCGTTCGGCGGCCAGCAGGCCTACCTTCAGCAAGGTATCCGGCCCTTCGGCGTGCTCCAGGTGCAGGCAGAAACGCTGCACGCCACAGTCACGCCCGGCGAGGAACGCGGCAAGGTCGTTGAGCATGCGCCGCAGCGGGAACAGCAGGGCCTGGTGCGATTCGACGTCGAAGTTCAGCTCCAGACGGGTTTCGAAACGGTCCGGCGGCTGGTAGAAGCCCAGCCCCAGGTTGCGCAGGCCGAGCAACTGGTCAAGGTGCAGCTGCACCTGGGCCGGAAAGCGCCTGGCCAGGCTGTCGCGGGGCAAGGCCAGCACCTGGCTCAACTGGCGCAGGCCCATGCGGGCAAAGGCCTCGGCAGCCTGCGCAGGCAGGCCGATACGCTCGATGGGCATGCCCAGCAGCGCCGCACGGGTGGCATCGGCGTCACTCACGGCCAGGCCATCGTGAGCGTTGGCGAGCATACGCGCCGCCACCGGGTTGCTGGCCAGGACGATGCGTTGGCGCAAGCCCAGTTCCGCCAGTTCCTGGCGCAGGCGTGCCTCGAACAGCGGCCAGGGGCCGAACAGTTGCAGGCTGGAGCCCACCTCCAGCAACAGCGCCCGTGGGTAGTGCAGGCTGACCTGGGCACTGAAGCGGTAGGCCCAGGCTGCCAGCAACTGCTGCACCTGGTCGATGCGCCTGGGGTCGGCTTCGACGCAGCTGAAGCCATCGGCCAGCGCACGCGCCGCCGTCAGGGTTTGCCCGGCCCGCAGGCCGAGCGCGGCCGCCGCCGGGTTGACCGCCTGCAGCACGCGTCGCTGGGTCGGCCCGCCAAGCAGCACCAGGGGTGTATCAGGGTCGTCACGCTCGCGCAGGACCGTGTCCAGCGCCAGCTGCGGGAGCAGGATGCAGGCCCAGAGCATGTTGCATCAGCCCCGCCCCGGGCAGGCGATGGGCAGCGCCGGAGGCATGCCGCCACGGCTTTTCAGCACGCGCCATTGTGCCGGGCGGGTGTCGACGGCAATACGCAGCGCCGCGGGCGAAGGGTTGTGCGCCGCCTGTTGCGGCCGGCAGGCGAAGGCCAGCGCCTGGCCGGTTTCGGCAGCCACCTGCAAGCGCCGCAGGGCGCGGTCATCGGCACGTTCCGGCCAGCACAGCACCGCCGCGCAACTGCCGGAGCGCAGGCACTGCTCGGCGGCCCACAAGGCATCGGCAGGCGCGGCGTCCACTTGTACCAGCCAGCGCAGGTCCACCCCCGCGGCCTGCCAGGCCGGGGCGTAAGGAATGAATGGCGGTGCCACCAGCACGATTCGGCTGGCTTCAGCGCTCAAGCGGGCCAGGGTTGGCCACAGCAGCTGCAATTCGCCACAGCCGGGGCTGGCCAGCAACAGTTCGCTGAGCGCAGACGCCGGCCAGCCGCCTTCCGGCAGGCATTGGTCAAGGGCTGCATGGCCCGTGGGCTGCAGGCCGAGCGGCCGCGCCTGGGCCTGCCGACCGCGCCATACCCGGCGCTGGTCGAGCAACCTGTCGAGGTCGACCACCGCGCCCATCAGTCACGCCTCAGCAAGCCGCAGAACACGCCTTCGATGAAGAACTCCTGTTCAGGCCGCACATCGATGGGCGCATAGGCCGGGTTGCGTGGCAACAGCCGGTAATTGCCACCCTGGCGCTGCAGGCGCTTGATGGTCACCTCGCCGTCCAGGCGGGCGACCACGATCTGGCCATCGCGAGCGTCGGCCTGCTGGAGGATGCCGACCAGGTCACCGTCGAAAATGCCGTCGTCGATCATCGAGTCGCCACGCACCTTCAGCAGGTAGTCGGGGGTACGGCGGAACAGGCTGGGGTCGAGCAGCAACTGCTCGTGAATGTCGAGGTCCGGGCCGATGGGGGCACCTGCCGCCACCTGGCCCAGCACCGGCACTTCGAGGATTTCCGGGCGGCGCAGCCGTTCGGCCAGGCGTATGCCCCGCGCCTGGTTCGGCGTGACGTCGATGTAGCCGGCCTGGCACAGGGCGGTGATGTGCTTGCGCGCGACACTGCGCGAGGCAAAACCGAAGCGCGTGGCGATATCGGCCAGGCTCGGCGGCTGGCCGTGGTCGGCGATGCGCTCACGGATGAACTCGAAGATGGCGCGGCGTTTTGGGGTAAGATTGTCCATGGAGCACATTTGTACTCTTTTCGGAGCACGCTGAACAGCCCCCTTCGTCGACGGCTTGGCGGCTGCGATCAATTGCGACCGCGAAACTACCGCAATGATGCTGAAGGCTATATGGCTGGTCCGGCAAACCTGACTGCACATGGCGAATTGAATCAGCAGGGACACTGTGGGCGCCGCGCTTGCCGGCGATGGGGCGCGAAGCGGCCCCGGTTACAGATGCCCGCTGTGGGTCGGTAACAGCCAGTCGGAGCAGACCGTTCCGCCCCATCGCTGCGTCGTTACATAGACCAACGACCAAAATGCTGCTCCAGGAACTCAGTCACCAGCGAGGCGATCTGCAACTGGATCGCCCCCCGCGACCGGGCGTTATCGCCGTCCCGGCAAATGACACCATCCCCTGGAGCATCGTCTTCGAGCAACGCCATCGCGCCTGGTTTGCACGTCGACAAGAAGCTGAAATGGCTGGCGTCCTCGATCTCGACATAACGACTCGTCGCCGAGGGCAGACGCTTGGCAAGGTCAGCAGATTCCAGCTGCGCGGGAAGGTCTTCAGAAGGCGCGCCAGCCGCAATCACCAACGTCGGCACTGGCAAAGCCGCAAGGCTTTCATCGGTCAGGCCACGTGACAGGCCAAGATCCAGGGTAACGATGGCGGTGACACGACTGTCGCGCAAATCGCCACCCAGTCGAGCTTTCGATGCCTGGGCGCTGTCGGCATTGATCTGCTTGTAGACGCTGCAACTCGACAGCTGCGGATGGATGGAACAGTCCTGGGCAAAACGCTTGGAATCAAAGCGGGCGCCGGCAATTTCCAGCGCGGTCCAGCCGCCCAGTGAGTGGCCGACCACTGCAACTTGGCCCTTCGCCACCCGCCCGAACTGATCCGCCTGGGCCATGACCGCATCGATGGCCCGCTGCAAGTCAATGGGACGCCGCCACAACTGTGCCGCGGCTTCAGGGTTGCGATCGCGGGTAGTAGTGCCGGGGTGGTTGACCGCCGCCACGATGTAGCCTTGGTGAGCCAGTGCACTGGCCAGCCACGACTGGTTTCCCCAATTGCCGCGAAAGCCGTGGGAAAGCACCACCAATGGATACGTGCCTGCAGTTGGAGGTGCATCGCGCACAGCGAGGTCACCGCTGAAAACCGGGGTATCAGCGATCAACTGTGGTGGCGCAGTAGTCGTACTCGGGTACCAGACGACCAGCTCCAGCGGACGGTCTGTTTGCCTCTCCGATAATGTCGAGGTCTTGAAGCCAATGGTCTTGTAGCCAGCGAATGCAGGTATGTCCAGGCAGATAAAAAGCAACAAGCCGAGCACTGTTTTCATTGTTTTTCTTCCTTGATAGGTCAGCGTCGATCAGATGCAAACCGGTACGCGGGAAACATATCAGCCCTCGCCGCGACCCACACAATCTTTCCGGCGATGCAGCGCTCCAATAGACCGGATAGTGGAAATATATTTTGCGCACTAAATATTATCGCGCAATATTCAGCCCAGGCAGCAAGCAGTCGCTGATCCCACTACCCAAGCTAACGGAGCATGATCATGACCTTCATCAAAGCAATCGCCATCACCACCCTGACCTTCGGCAGCAGCGTCGGCGCCTTCGCCCAGACCGCCTCCCCGTACCAGTACGGCATGAACCTGGACATCGCCCAAGTGATCGCGGTGGAGGCCTCGGGCCACGCCACCGACCACGCCGACACTGCCACCCTCACCTACCGTGACAGCGACGGCAAGGTGCAGAAGATCAGCTACCTGCGCCCAGCCACCTCCGCCAACCAGAACTGATGACCAAACTTCGAAAGCCGGAGCGTGCCAACGGCCGGTTACTCGGTTGGCTTTCCAGCTTTGGCAGTTGCTGACTCGACGCGCAGGCGCCAACCTCGCGTTCGAGCACAGCTCTGCCAAGGCTGCCGTACTCCAGTACACTCAGGGAGTCGCGAAGTTCACGTGACTCCAAAGGCAAAGAATCTCCCTTCTGGCTCGCCCATGATTTTGGACCTGGATACCCAATGCTGACTGCCCTGCTGTTCGACCTCGACGGAACCCTCACCGACACTGACACCTTGCACTTGCAGGCCTTTCGCCAACTGCTGCGCGAGCATGACGGCCGCGAGCTGAGCCAGGCGCAGTTCGATGCCCAGGTCAGCGGCCGCGCCAACGGCGAGCTGTTCGCCGAGCTGTTTGCCGGTGCCAGTGCCGAGCAGTGCCAGGTGCTGGCCGACCGCAAGGAGGCGCTGTTCCGCGACATGTCGCCGGCTCTCGAGCCGATGCCGGGCCTTGTGCGCCTGCTGGAACATGCCCGGGCTCGTGACATCGGCATGTGCGTGGTGACCAACGCACCGCGGCTGAACGCCGAGCACATGTTGAACGCCATGGGCCTGGGCCAGCGCTTCGAGCATGTGCTGGTGGCCGAGGAACTTGCACGGCCCAAGCCGGACCCGCTGCCTTACCTGACCGGGTTGCAGCGGCTGGGTGCCGAGGCCGGGCAGGCACTGGCCTTCGAGGATTCGCTGCCGGGGGTGGCGGCAGCGAGTGGCGCGGGGATCTTTACCGTGGGCGTGGCCACTACCCAGACGCCACAGCGGTTGCTGGCAGCGGGGGCCGGGTTGGTGATCGATGATTTCAACGACCCAGCGTTGTGGACCTTGATCGGATCCATGCAATGAGCATACGGGGCCGCTTCGCGCCCCATCGCCGGCAAGCCAGCTCCCACCTCGACCGCATCGGCCTCAAGCCATGCGCTATCCCTGTGGGAGCTGGCTTGCCGGCGATCAGGCCAGAACAGGCAGCACAAGACAGTTGCTCCCTCCTCGATCGCATCGGCCTCAAGCCATGCGCTATCCCTGTGGGAGCTGGCTTGCCGGCGATGGGCTGCGAAGCGGCCCCAGGATTTCAAGGCAATATGCATGCCCCTGCCATTGTGCACACCCAGGTCAACCCATGCTGATCGACGAAGAACTGACCCTCAAGAAGCTGGAAACCTTCCTCGCCTTCATGCGCACCGGCAACCTCGGCCGCGCCGCCGCCGAGCTGGCCACCAGCGCCGTCAGCGTGCACCGTGCCATCCACTCGCTGGAAAGCGCACTGCGCTGCCCGCTGTTCAAGCACGAAGGCCGCCAGCTGATCCCGCTGGAAAGCGCCTACGTGCTGGAAAAGAAAGCCCGCCAGCTGATCCAGGACGCCGAGCAGATGGTCCGCCAGACCCGCGAGGCCGCCGGTTTCTATGCCGAACGCTTCCGCCTGGGCGCGCTCTACTCGCTGACGGTGAAAACCGTGCCCAAGCTGGTCATGGGCCTCAAGCTGCGCCGCAGCGAACTCAACATCGACCTGACCCTGGGCTCCAACGTCGACCTGCTGCAGCGCCTGAAGAACCACGAGCTGGAGGCCATCCTCGTGTCGCTCGACGAAAGCGTCAGCGACCCGGCCTGCGAGCAGCTGCCGCTGTTCTCCGACGATATCTTCCTTGCCGTGCCCATCGATTCGCCCTTCGCCGAGCAGGCCGAAGTGGACCTGGCCGACCTGGCCGACTCCACCTTCATCACCCTGACCCAGGGCTTTGCCACCCACCGCGATGGCGCCCGGGTGTTCCAGCAGGCCGGCTTCGAACCCAAGGTGGCCATGCAGGTGAACGATATCTTCACCCTGCTGAGTATGGTCAGCTCGGGCGTGGGCTTTGCCCTGCTGCCCGGGCGTATCGCGGCGGTGTACGAAAACCGGGTCAGGTTGATTGCCCTGAAGCCGCAATATCGCTTGCAGCAGCATATCGGCGTGGTGTTCCTCAAGGCGCGGGAGCGGGAGCCGAACCTGCTGGCGTTGCTGGCAGAGTGTCGGATGTACAGCCTGGAGCGCTGAGGGGGCCTCGGAACACAGCTTCTTTTTTGTTGTTTGCTGCACTGGCCTCTTCGCGGGCTTGCCCGCTCCCACAGGTACCGAGCAGGTCTCAGGCAATGCACCATCCCTGTGGGAGCGGGCAAGCCCGCGAAGAGGCCAGTACAAGTCCCCGCTAAACCACCAAGGCCCGCTGCACCTCGCCCACCGTTGTAGCCAGGCTGTTCAGGTGCAGGTTCAACACCCGCTCCACCGGCGCCTGGTCCAGCGGCCAGTGCAAGGCAATGCTCCCGGCCGGGCGCCCTTCGGCATGCACCGGCAGGGCTATCGCGCGGATCAGGAACGGCAAGCGCACCGGGTACTCCCAGTGCCCTTCGGTGCGCTGGCCGAAGCCCTTGTTCGCTTCCTCCTCGATGTCGCGCAGCACCGTCTCGTCGCCCACCCGCTCATGGGCCGCCAGGCGCTGCACTTCATCGACCGCCAACTCACCCAGGCATGCCCGCCCCATCGCCGAGTGGAACAGGCTGGCATGATGGCCGACGATCTGGCAGGTGTGCGGGTAGCGTTTGCGCAATACCTGGGGGATGGCGCTTTCCATCACCTCCAGCCGCTCGCCGTCGAAACACGACAGGTCAACCACCAACCCGGTGCGCTCGCTCAACTCCAGCAACATGGGTGCTGCGTGTTCCACCAGGCGCCGCTTGAAACGCAGCTGGCGGTCACCGAACAGGCGCCGCGCGCACAGCCGGTAACGCCGGTCGCTGAGGCCGCGGTAGACCCAGCCCTGCTCCTGCAAGGTGGCAAGCATGCGCGACACCGTGGCCTTGGGCAGCGCCGTCAGGTAATGCAGTTCTTCCAGGCCCAGCGCCTGGTGTTCGCCAAGCAGGTCGACGATGGCCAGCGCCCGCTCCACCGAACGCACGCCGCCACTGTCTGCCGTGATGCCCATGAGTGTGACCTCCCTGTAGCTGGATGGTCAGGATAGCCAGCAAGATCCGCGCCTGCCCAGCGGTTTCATGGCGCTTGCAAGCTCCGGGGTGGGCGCCGCGCTACCCAACGGGTGATCTGTTCATGGGCATGGGCCAGCTGCAACACCGCATGGTCAGCCTGGGCCGGGCCGATGATCTGCAGGCCCATGGGCAACCCGGCAGCGTTGAAACCGACCGGTACGCTGATGCTCGGCAAACCGGCCAGGGTCGGCCCTATCACCACTTCCATCCAGCGGTGATAGGTGTCCATCGCCCGCCCTCCGACCACCGTTGGCCAAGGTTGCCGTGCATCGAATGGGAACACCTGGGCCGATGGCAACAGCAGGTAATCGTAACGCTCGAACAGCTTGCCCAGCGCGCGGTACCAGTCGCTGCGGGCCACCGAAGCCTGGTACACCGCCGCCGCGCTCAGGTGCAGGCCACCCTCCACCTCCCACCGCGCCTCGGGCTTGAGCAGCGCGCGCTTGCCCGGGTCGGCATAGGCCGCAGCGAGGTTGCCGTGCACCAGGAAGTGGCGATGGGTCAGCCAGCATTGCCACAAACGCGCCAGGTCGAACGCCGGTTGGCAGGCTTCGACCCGGCAGCCCAGTTCGGCGAAGTCTGCCAGGGCCGCTTCGCACAGGCTCAGCACCCCGTCATCCATCGCCAGGTAGCCGTCGTAGTCGCCCAGCCAGCCAACCCGCACGCCGCGGAAATCGCGCTGCAACCCGGCGGCAAAATCGCGCCGGCCCTCGCCCAGCGACAACGGCGCCCGCGCATCGAAACCCGCCAGGGTCGACAACAGCCGCGCCACATCCACCACGCTGCGGCCCATCGGCCCCTCGGTGGCCAGCTGCTGCACGAACAGTTCCGGCGCCGGCCCGTGGGGTACGCGGCCCTGCGACGGGCGCAGGCCATAAACGTTGTTGAACGCCGCCGGGTTGCGCAGCGAGCCCATCATGTCGCTGCCGTCGGCGACCGGCAGCAGGCGCATGGCCAGCGCCGCCGCCGCCCCACCGCTGCTGCCCCCGGCCACCTTGCCCGGGTCGTAGGCGTTGGTGGTGGTGCCGAACAGGGTGTTGTAGGTCTGCGAACCAAGGCCGAATTCCGGCACATTGCTCTTGCCTATGATCAGCGCACCACTGGCCCGCACCCGCGCCACACTGATCGCGTCCTGCTCGGGCACCTGCTCGGCGAACAGCGGCGAGCCCAGGGTGGTGCGCAGCCCGGCAGTAGCGGCGAGGTCCTTGATCGCCTGGGGCATGCCATGCATCCAGCCGCGCGAATGGCCACGGGCCAGCTCGCGGTCACGCTCATCGGCCTCGGCCAGCAGTGCCTCGGCCGGGCGCAGCGACACCAGCGCATTGACCTGCGGGTTGAAGCGTTCGATATGCGCCAGATAAGCCTGCATCACCTCCCGGCACGACATCTGGCGGGCATGGATGGCCCGGGACAATGCCTCGGCATCGAGGGCAACGATGGGGTCGATGGCTAGCGGCATCACGGTTTCACTCCAAGGTTGAAAGCGGCAGGCTTGCCCGCGCGTGGGGCTTCTTTCAGGCAATAGGTGCCCAGCAGTGTCAGCAGGCAGGCGAACAGCACATAGAACGACGGCGCCACCGGGGTACCGAGCGCCTTGCTCAGCCAGGTGACGATCAACGGGGCGAAGCCGCCGAACACCATCACCGCCACGTTATAGGCCACCGACACACCGGTAGAACGCACCTCGACCGGGAACTGTTCGGCCAGGGCCGTGGGCGCCGGCCCGAAGAAGCCACCGATGGCGGTGCACAACAGCAGTTGCATCACCAGCAGGCGCTCCAGCGACGGCGCGGCAGCCACCCATACATACAACGGGTAGACCATGACGAAGAACGCCAGGGTGAAGGCCATCAGCACCGGGCGCCGCCCCAGCCGGTCAGACAACGCGCCGGACAGCGGGATCACCACGGTCATCAGCCCAACCGCAAGCATCTGCACCAGCAGCACCTGGTCCAGCGGCAGGCCGAGGTTCTTGTGGGCGAAGGTCGGCATGTTCACCAGCACCACGTAGAACGACACCGTCGCGCCACAGGCCAGGCCCATCGATACCAACAGGCTGCGCCGATGCTCACGCAGCACCTGCCACAGGCTGGGCGACTGGCCCTTGGCCTGGCGGCGCGCCTCGATGAATTCCTCGGGCTCTTCCATGTGCTTGCGAATCCACAGCCCCACCGGGCCGATCAGCAGGCCGAGCACGAACGGGATACGCCAGCCCCAGCTGTCCAGCGCCGCTGGCGTGCACAAGTGGGTGACCAGGGCCACCATCGCCGCCCCGGAGAACACCGCCAGGCACTGCCCCACCAGCTGCCACGAGCCATACAGGCCCTTGCGATGGGCCGGCGCGCTCTCCACCAGGAAGGCCGTGGCGCTGGCGTACTCGCCGCCGGTGGCAAAACCTTGCAGCATGCGCGCCACCACGATCAGCATCGGCGCGGCCATGCCGATGGCCAGGTAGTCGGGGGCGAAGGCGATCATGGCAATGGACACGGTCATCAGCCGGATGATCATCTGCATCGCCGCCTTGCGGCCCTTGCGGTCGGAATACATGCCCAGCAGCACGCCGCCCACCGGGCGCATGAAAAAGCCGACGCCGAAGGTGGCCAGGGCCATCAGCAGCGAGGCGTATTCGTCGTCGGAGGGGAAGAACTGCCGGGCGATGATGCTGGCCAGAAAGCCGTACACGATAAAGTCATACCACTCCAGGGCGTTGCCGATGACGGCGGCGACCACTTGCCGGGTACGCGACACGCCGGTGCTCGAAGTCTGCATAGGAAACACTCCACACAATGATTGGGTGATCGCCCAGGCGCGGTCGCGCCCGGGTTCCAGCGGCAGTCGTCAAAAGGAAAGGTCAGGCGGGCGCGAGCCAGCGCTCTGCCAGCGCGCCCCAGTAGGCGGCACCGGTCAGCAGGATGTCGTCGTTGAAGTCGTAGGCCGGGTTGTGCACCATCGGCCGCGATACGCCATTGCCGATGAACAGGTAGGCGCCCGGGCAGCGTTGCAGCATCCAGGCGAAGTCTTCGCTGCCCATCAGCTTGCGGGTGTTGCCATCCACTGCCTCGGCACCGAGCAATTCCACCCCCACCTGCCGGGCGAAGGCATTTTCCGCGGCATGGTTGACCAACACCGGGTAGGCCGGGCGGTGTTCGAGCGTGGCGCGGCAGCCAAAGCTCTCGGCCTGGCTGACGATAATGGCCCGCACCCGCTCCAGGGTCTGCGCCCGCACCTCGGCGTTCAGCGCGCGCAGGCTCAGGCGCAGCAGTGCCTGCTGCGGGATCACGTTGGCCGCTTCGCCGGCCTGCAAGGCGCCGACGGTAACCACGGCCGCCTCCTGCGCATCGATATTGCGCGCCACCACGGTTTGCAGGGCCATCACCACACTGGCCGCCGCCACCAGCGGGTCGACGGTCAGGTGCGGCATCGAGCCATGGCCGCCAACCCCGTCGAGGGTCACCGTGAGCAGGTCTTGCGAGGCCATCATCGGCCCTTCGCGGAAGCCCAGGTGCCCCGCCGGCAGCCCGGGCATGTTGTGCATGCCGAACAGTGCATCGCAAGGGAAGCGCTCCAGCAGGCCGTCAGCCAGCATCGCCTCGGCGCCACCCTGGCCCTCCTCGGCCGGCTGGAAGATCAACGTCAGCGTGCCGTCGAACTGCCGGGTCGCCGCCAGGTAGCGCGCGGCGCCAAGCAGCATGGTGGTATGCCCGTCGTGGCCGCAGGCGTGCATGCAGCCCTGGTGCTGGCTGCTGTACGCGGCGCCGGTAGCCTCGTGGATGGGCAGCGCGTCCATGTCGGCGCGCAGGCCCAGGCGGCGTGGGCTGCTGCCATTGCGCAGTACGCCGACCACGCCGGTCTTGCCGATACCGGTGTGCACTTCATAGCCCCATTCTTCGAGCAGTCGGGCAACCAGCGCCGAAGTGCGGCTTTCTTCGAAGCCCAGTTCCGGGTGAGCGTGGATATCGTGACGGATTGCGTGCAGGTCGCTGGCCACATCGTTCAGCCAGGCCAGGATGTGCTGATGTCGGGACATGTAGAGTCTCCTCGCGCGGGTGGATTCCCGTTCTTGTTGTTCGCCTTGAGGTCACGACGGGTAAGGCAGGTCGTGCTTGGCTGACAGATAAGCGCGAGGAAGCTGGGAGCACAATCGAATCTGGTTTCACACGGTGGAACACAAAGTCGTGCCTTTGCTGTTACCTTGAACGCACTGTTCAGCCAAAGCCAAGGACTGCGTCATGCCCCCACGCCCCACCACCCCCACCGGTTTCATCCGCGTCCGTGGCGCCCGCGAGCACAACCTCAAGAACATCGATGTCGATATCCCCCGTGACGCTCTGGTGGTGTTCACCGGCGTGTCCGGCTCGGGCAAGTCCTCGCTGGCCTTCTCCACCCTCTACGCCGAAGCCCAGCGCCGCTACTTCGAATCGGTCGCGCCCTATGCCCGGCGCCTGATCGACCAGGTCGGCGTGCCGGACGTCGACGCCATCGAAGGCCTGCCCCCGGCCGTGGCCCTGCAGCAGCAACGCGGCACGCCGAGTGCACGTTCCTCGGTGGGCAGCGTGACCACCCTGTCCAGTTCGATCCGCATGCTCTACTCCCGCGCCGGCCACTACCCGGCCGGCCAGGCGATGCTGTATGCCGAGGATTTCTCGCCCAACACGCCGCAGGGCGCCTGCCCGGAATGCCATGGCATGGGCCGGGTCTACGAAGTGAACGAAGCGACCATGGTCCCCGACCCGTCGCTGACCATCCGCGAGCGCGCCGTGGCGGCCTGGCCGATGGCCTGGCAGGGCCAGAACCTGCGCGACATCCTGGTGACGCTGGGCTACGACGTCGATACCCCCTGGCGCGACCTGCCACAGGCGCAGCGCGACTGGATCCTGTTCACCGAAGAAACACCCACCGCGCCGGTGTATGCCGGACTGACCCCGGCGCAGACCCGCGCCGCCCTCAAGCGCAAGCTAGAGCCCAGCTACCAGGGCACGTTCATGGGTGCCCGGCGTTACGTGCTGCACACCTTCATGCACTCGCAAAGCGCGCAGATGCGCAAGCGCGTTGCCCAGTTCATGCGCCCCAGCCCGTGCCCGCTGTGCCAGGGCAAGCGCCTGAAGCGCGAGGCCCTGGGCGTGACCTTCGCCGGCCTGGATATCGCCGAGCTGTCGCGCCTGTCGCTGCAGGCGCTGGCCGAGGTGTTCCGCAAGGTGGCGGCAGCAGACTACCTGGCACAACAGCAGGACGACCTGACCCTGGAAAAGCGCCTGGCTGCCCAACGCATCGCCAACGAACTGCTCGAACGCATCGACACCCTGCTCGACCTGGGCCTGGGCTACCTGGCCCTGGAGCGCAGCACCCCGACCCTGTCCTCTGGCGAGCTGCAACGCCTGCGCCTGGCCACCCAGCTGAACTCGCAGTTGTTTGGCGTGATCTACGTGCTCGACGAGCCTTCGGCCGGTTTGCACCCGGCCGACAGCGAAGCCCTGTTCGAGGCGCTGCAGCGCCTTAAGCACGCGGGCAACTCGGTCTATGTGGTGGAACACGACCTGGACACCATGCGCCGCGCCGACTGGCTGGTGGATGTAGGGCCTGCCGCTGGCGAGCATGGCGGCACCATCCTCTACAGCGGGCCGCCCACGGGCCTGGCCCAGGTCGAGCAGTCGAGCACCCGGGCCTACCTGTTCAGTGCACCGGCCCAGACCACGCGCACACCACGCCAGGCCCACGACTGGCTGAAGCTCGAAGGCATCAGCCGCAACAACCTGAACAACCTCAGTGCGCAATTCCCGCTGGGCTGCTTTACCGCCGTTACCGGTATTTCCGGTTCGGGCAAGTCGAGCCTGGTCAGCCAGGCGCTGCTGGAGCTGGTGGGTGCGCACCTGGGCCATGCCGCCCAACGCAACGAGCCCGAAGAGCAGAGCCTGGAAGATGAACCAGAACAGGCCAGCGGCGGGCATGTGAGCGCGGGCCTTGGCAGCATCAGGCGCCTGGTGCAGGTCGACCAGAAGCCGATCGGCCGTACGCCCCGCTCCAACCTGGCCACCTACACCGGCCTGTTCGACCATGTGCGCAAGCTGTTCGCCGCCACCGAACAGGCCAAGGCAAAAGGCTTCGATGCCGGGCGTTTCTCCTTCAACGTTGCCAAGGGGCGCTGCGAGAACTGCGAGGGCGAAGGCTTCGTCAGCGTCGAGTTGCTGTTCATGCCCAGCGTCTATGCGCCCTGCCCGACCTGCCATGGCGCCCGCTACAACCCGGAAACCCTGGCGGTGAGCTGGCAGGGCATGAACATTGCGCAGGTGCTGCAGTTGACGGTCGACCAGGCCTTGCTGGTGTTCGCCGAACAGCCAGCGGCGCGGCGCTGCCTGCAGGTGCTGCAGGACATCGGCCTGGGCTATCTGCGCCTGGGCCAGCCGGCCACCGAACTGTCCGGCGGCGAGGCGCAGCGCATCAAGCTGGCCACCGAGCTGCAACGCATGGCCCGCGGGGCGACGTTGTATGTACTGGACGAACCCACCAACGGCTTGCACCCGCAGGACATCGACCGGCTGCTGGTGCAGCTCAACCGCCTGGTCGATGGCGGGCACAGCGTGGTGGTGGTCGAGCATGACATGCGAGTGGTGGCGCAGAGCGACTGGGTGATCGACATCGGGCCTGGGGCCGGGGATGCCGGGGGCCAGGTGGTGGTCAGCGGCACGCCACAGGTGGTGGCCGGGTGTGCTGAAAGCCGCACTGCGGAGTTTCTGGCCAAGGCCTTGTAGCGCCTGCTCCGGCCTCTTCGCGGGCTTGCCCGCTCCCACAGGTTCACCACAGTCGTGCAAGCTGTGCAGTACCTGTGGGAGCGGGCAAGCCCGCGAAGAGGCCGGCATAGGAGATAGACTGTTTTCATCCCTCGGCACCCTCAAGTACAGTCTGCCCCATGGACAAATACGCCCCCCGCCAGTGGCTCCCCCACGAAAAACCCAGCCTGCCGGGCTCCCCCTCCACGCCCCTGCACACGCCCGCCAAACGTCTGGCCTACGGCGTGGTCGGGCTGCTAGTGGCGATCACCGGTGGCCTGGGTAACGCGCTAGTCACCGCCAACCTGGTGTTCCTGCAAGGAGCGCTGGGCGCAACCACGGCGGAAATGGCCTGGCTGCCGGCCGCCTATGTAATGACCAACGTGTCCATCAACCTGCTGCTGGTGAAGTTCCGCCAGCAATTCGGCCTGCGCGCGTTCACCGAGGTGTTCCTGGTGCTCTATGCCCTGGTCACCTTCGCCCACCTGCTGGTCAACGACCTCAACTCGGCCATCGCCGTGCGGGCGGCCCATGGCATGGTCGGTGCCGCGCTCAGCTCGCTGGGGCTGTACTACATGATCCAGGCGTTCCCGGCGCAATGGCGGCTGAAGGCGATGGTGCTTGGCCTGGGCGCCTCGCAACTGGCGTTGCCGCTGGCGCGGATCTTCTCCGAAGACCTGCTGCAGATCGCCGAATGGCGCGGCCTGTACCTGTTCGAACTGGGCCTGGCGCTGGCCGCGCTGGGCTGCGTGCTGATGCTCAAGCTGCCCCCCGGTGACCGCTTCAAGACCTTCGAGCCGCTGGACTTTCTCACCTTCTCGCTGATGGCCAGCGGCACCGCGCTGCTGTGCGCCGTGCTGTCACTCGGGCGTATCGACTGGTGGCTGGAGGCGCCCTGGATCGGCATGGCCCTGGCGGCCTCGATCGCGCTGATCTTCAGCGGCCTGGCCATCGAGCACAATCGCCAGAACCCGCTGCTGATGACCCGCTGGCTGGGCAGCGGCGCGATCATTCGCCTGGCCCTGTGCGTGGTGCTGATCCGCATGGTCACCTCGGAGCAGTCCACCGGGGCGGTCGGCTTCCTGCAGGCGCTGAACCTGGGCAGCGAGCAGATGCGCACGCTGTACGCGGTCATGCTGCTGGGCGCGGTGGCCGGCCTGGCCAGCAGTGCCTTCACCATCAACCCCAACCACCTGGTGATCCCGCTGTTCATCTCGCTGCTGGCCATGGCCACCGGCGCCTTCATGGACAGCAGTTCGAGCAACCTCACCCGCCCGGCACAGATGTACCTCAGCCAGTTCCTGCTGGCGTTCGGCAGCACCTTCTTCCTCGGCCCGTCCATGGCCCTTGGCATCAGCCATGTGCGCGCCAACCCGCGCAACCTGGTGAGTTTCTCGGTGCTGTTCGGCATCTGCAACAACCTCGGCGGCCTGATTGGCGCGGCGCTGCTGGGCACCTTCCAGACCTGGCGGGAAAAATTCCACTCCAGCCACCTGATGGACCGCCTCAGCTACCTGGAACCCTTGGTCACGGCTCGCGTGCAAAGTGGCGGTGCCGGCTACGGCGGCATCATCGCCGACCCGGCCCTGCGCAGCGAAGCCGGCATGCGCCTGCTGGCCAGTGCCGCCACCCGCGAGGCGAACATCATGGCCTACAACGATGTGTTCGTGCTGATCGGCAGCATCGCTATTCTGACCATGATCTGGATCTGCATCCGTAGTACCTGGCTCTGGCACACCAAACGCCGGGCCATTTCCCCTGACTCCACCCCCGGCGCGCCCACCCGATGACCGACGACACCCGCACCACGACCACCACTGCCATCGCCGAAACCCCGGAAGGCGCCACGCCGCCCAGCGAGCCGACCAGCCCGGTGCGTTCGCGGCGGGTGCGGATCCTGTCGTCGATCAGCTTCGCCTGCGTGGCCCTGGCCGGCATCCTGCTGGTGCTGTATGCCTGGCGCCTGCCGCCATTCAGCAGTGCCATCGAAAGCACCGAGAACGCCCTGGTGCGCGGCCAGGTGACCATCATCGGGCCGCAGCTGAGCGGCTATATCGTCGATGTGCCGGTGCATGACTTCCAGTTCGTCAAGGCCGGCGACCTGCTGGTGCAACTGGACGACCGCATCTACAAGCAACGCCTGGCCCAGGCCATCGCCCAGCTGCAGCAACAACAGGCGGCCCTGGCCAACAACCTGCAGCAGCGCAACAGTGCCGAAGCCACCATTGCCCAGCGCCAGGCGGCCATCGGCGATGCCGCTGCCCAGGCAACCAAGGCCAGGGCCGACCTCGGCCGCAACCGGGCGCTGGTCAGCGATGGCTCGGTGTCGCGGCGCGATCTGGACCTGGCCCGGGCCAGCGAAGCCGCTGCGGTCGCCAGCCTGGCCCAGGCCAAGGCGGCACTGGAAATCGCCCGCCAGGACCGCGAAACCGTGGTAGTCAACCGGGCCGCGCTGGAGGCCTCGGTGGAAAACGCCAAAGCCGCCGTGGAGCTGGCCCGCATCGACCTCGACAACACCCGCGTCACCGCCCCGCGCGACGGCCAGCTGGGGCAGATCGGCACGCGCCTGGGGGCCTATGTCAATTCCGGTGCACAGTTGATGGCGCTGGTGCCCGACACCCTGTGGGTGATCGCCAACATGAAGGAAACCCAGATGGCCGATGTGCGCATCGGCCAGCCGGTGAGTTTTACCGTGGATGCGCTGAACCACCTGAGGCTGCATGGGCTCGTGCAGCAGATCTCACCGGCCACCGGCTCGGAGTTCGCCTTGCTGCAGGCGGACAATGCCACCGGCAACTTCGTCAAGATTGCCCAGCGCATACCGGTGCGGATCACCGTGGATGCCGACCAGCCGGAGGCTCGGCGCTTGCGGCCGGGGATGTCGGTGGTGGTCAGTATCGATACTCGTGGCGAACAGTGATGTTGCCTTTACCGGCCCAATCGCCGGCAAGCCGGCTCCCACAGTTACGGTGCAGCTCTCAAGGCCTGTGGTGTACCTGTGGGAGCTGGCAAGCCGGCTCCCAAAGTTACGGTGCAGCTCTCAGGCCTGTGGTGTACCTGTGGGAGCTGGCTTGCCGGCGATTGGGCCAGCGAAGATCATGCAGAGATGCCGTCTTGCCATGATTGCGCCGCTCTAGCCCGTAGGTTCTAATCGCGCACGACCCGTTTGCCTTTGTCACTCAAGGAAGTGTCACCATGTACAGGAAGATCGTGCCGCTGGCGCTGTTGGCAACCCTGGCCGGTTGCTCGAACAGCGAGGACACCAGCGAGGCCAGTTTCCAGAAGGCCGCCCAGGCCTACCTCGATACCCAGTACCCGCACTGCTTCGTCATCACTTCATTCCCGACCAAGACCCAGGACTTCGACCTCCATGGCACCAACAAGGCGTTGCATGCCCTGGCCCAGGTAGGTGTGGTCAGCGAAAAGGAGATCTCGCGCACCGAGGTGCCCGCCCGCCTGTGGCAAGCGGCACGCACGGACATCTACTACGCCTATGACCTCACCGACGAAGGCCGCAAGTACTACAAGGCGGATAACGGGCTGTGCTTCGGCAAGGCGCAGGTCACCGCCATCGAGCAGTTCAGTGAGCCGAGCGAGGTGACTGGGCAGAAGATGTCGAATGTGACCTATGCCTACAAGATCACTGGGTTACCGGCGTGGGCCGGGGATGATGGGGTCAAGGCCAGCATTGCCGAACTGGGCAAGGCGGTAGCCAGCAATGACACGCCGCTCAAGGAAACCCGGGCGATGGTGCTGACCAGCCAGGGGTGGCGGTTGCAGGAGAAATAGCCGTTTGCCGTGCCGGCCTCTTCGCGGGTAAACCCGCTCCCACAGGTCCATCACAGGCCTTGAGACCTGCGCAGTACCTGTGGGAGCGGGTTTACCCGCGAAAGAGCCGGTACAGACTTACATCCACCAAGCCAGCACCACCGGCAACCAGGCAAACGACAGCACCGTAGAACACATCACCAGGTTCGCCACCTGCTCCGGTTCGCGGTTGGCGCGCACCGCCATCAGGTAGTTGAACACCGCCACCGGCATCGCCGACTGCACCACCAGCACCGCACGCTCCAGGCTGCCCATGCCCAGCGCCGCACCTACCGCCCAGCCCACGGCAGCGCCCAGGCCAATGCGCAAACCGCCCAGCAGCATGCCACTGCCCACATGGCGCAGGCGAATGCTGGCAAGCGACACGCCCAGTGTCAGCAACATCAGCGGGATGGTCATGCCGCCCAGCAGGTCTGCGGTATTGGCCAGCCAGCGCGGCAACTCGAAATCGAGAAAGATGATCGGCATGGCGCCGGCCAGGCTGATCACGATGGGGTTGCGCAGCAGTGCCTTGAGCGAAGCCGCAGTACCGGAAATGGCCATGCCGAGGGTGAACTGCACGATCGACAGGGTCAGGAAGAACGCCACGGCCAGGGCCAGGCCGTGTTCGCCAAAGGCGTACAGGCTGATCGGCAGGCCCATGTTGCCGGTGTTGGGGAACATGAACGCCGGCAACAGCACACGCCAGTGCATGCCCGAAGCGCGGCACACCAGCAAGCCGGCCAGGGCCATGCCCAGGGTGCACAGCAGGCAGGCCATGGCCATGCTGGTGAAGGCGGTCGGGTCCAGTTCGGTGCGGCTGAGCGTGGACAGCACCAGCGACGGGGTGCCGACGGTCATCACCACCCGGGCGATGAATTCGGTGGGGTAGTCCAGGCCCTTGCGGGCCCAGGCATAGCCGATGCCAGCGACGATGAAAACCGGGGCCAGGACTGCGAACAGCGAAGCGAACATGGAGGCCTTCCTTGGGGGTGGGCCCCGCATTATGCCGCAGTCTGCGGGATTGCCGGGGCTGCTTTGCAGCCCAATCGCCGGCAAGCCGGCTCCCACAGGTACAGCGCCAAGCCTTGAGGTATCACCACCATGCAGGAGTAACTGTCTTGTGTTGCCTGTTCTGGCCCCATCGCCGGCAAGCCGGCTCCCACAGGTACAGCGCCAAGCCTTGAGGTATTACCACCATGCGGGAGTAACTGTCTTGTGTTGCCTGTTCTGGCCCCATCGCCGGCAAGCCGGCTCCCACAGGTACAGCGCCAAGCCTTGAGGTATCACCACCATGCAGGAGTAACAGTCTTGTGTTGTCTGTTCTGGCCCCATCGCCGGCAAGCCGGCTCCCACAGGTACAGCGCCAAGCCTTGAGGTATCACCACCATGCGGGAGTAACTGTCTTGTGTTGCCTGTTCTGGCCCCATCGCCGGCAAGCCGGCTCCCACAGGTACTGCACAATGCTTGAGGTCGATGCAGTCGAGGTGGGAGCTGGCTTGCCGGCGATTGGGCCGCAAAGCGGCCCTGGGATGTCCGCCGAAGACGCATTCGTGTCGCCCACAGACTGCGGCGTCTCGTCGCACACCCAAGCCCCTTGGGCAAAACCGCGCAAGCCCGTAGAATCGCGCTTCCTTTTCGCCCGTCGCCTTGAACGGTGGCAACCGGCAGCGTCGCATCCAGCCCAGGCACATCCGTGCAGCCCCTCGGCCCCGTTCGGGTCGAGCCGGTGTGCGCGTCCGAAAAGGCGCTCATTCCGCTCATCCAACTAGAGGTACGTATGTCTCCGCGTTTGCTGGCCATGGCGCTGGCGCCCCTGCTCGGGCTGTTCATCATTGCCCTGGGCAACGGCTTCATGTCTTCCCTTACCACCCTGCGCCTGGGCGCTGCCGGCGAGTCGGCCACCACCATCGGTGTGGTTTCCTCGACCTACTTCATCGGCCTGACCCTGGGTGCCATCTTCAACGACCGGCTGATCCTGCGCATCGGCCATATCCGCGCCTACACCAGCTTCGCCTCGCTGATCGCCGTGACCATCCTGCTGCAAGGCCTGTTCTACGACGTCACGTGGTGGTCGGTGCTGCGCCTGATCAACGGCTGGGCGGCGGTGGGCGTGTTCCTGGTGATCGAAAGCTGGCTGCTGCTGGCCGGTGACGCCAAGATCCGCGGCCGCCTGCTGGCGCTGTACATGATCGCCTTCTACGGCGCCGGGGTCATCGCCCAGGCCGGCCTTGGCGAAATCACCCACATGGGTGACACCGCACCGTTCATGCTGGCCGGCGTGCTCGCCGCCCTGTCGGTACTGCCCATCGTGATCCTGCCGCGGGTGTCGCCGCTGCTGGACCAGGTCGAACCGCTCAAGCCACGCCAGTTGCTGGGCGTTGCGCCGTCGGGCCTGGTCGGCTGCTTCGGTTCGGGTGTGGCCATTGCCGGCATCTATGCCTTGCTGCCGCTGTACCTGCAGCGCATCGGCCTGGATGTGGGCGAGGTCGGCAACATGATGGCCTGGGTAATTCTTGGTGCCATGCTGCTGCAATACCCGGTCGGACGCTGGTCCGACCGCAAGGACCGCCAGGATGTGCTGATCGCCCTGGCCGCGCTGTGCGTGCTGCTGTCGCTGGTCACGGTGTTCCTGCCGTCGGATTCGATCCTGCTGCCGGCGATGCTGTTCCTGCTGGGTGGTGGCGTGTTCACCCTGTACCCGGTGGCGGTCAGCCATGCGGCCGACCGGGCGCCATCGGATGCACTGGTGCCGATGATCCAGGGCCTGCTGCTGATCAACTCGCTGGGTTCGGCCATGGCGCCGGTGGCGATTTCGCCGATGATGACCGAGTTTGGCGAGGCCGGGTTGTTCTGGGCCTTTGCCGTGGTCAACCTGGCCATGGTGTGCTTCTTCATGTGGCGCCGTGGCAAGCGCCCGGCGGCAGAGCACCCGGCCCCGTTCACCGCTTCGACCACCTTCTCGCCGACCGGTGCCGAGTTGCGGGTGACCGAAGACCTGATGCATGCGGCGCAGGAGCACCCGCCGCTGGAGCCGGTGGAGAGTGCTGCGCCAGCGCAGGCGCAGCGTTCAGAATCGCATTGACTCCGGGGGCTGCCCTGCAGCCCTTTCGCGACACAAGGCCGCTCCCACAGGGTGCCCACCAGCTGAAGGAATGCGCCGTACCTGTAGGAGCGGGCGCGCCCGCGAACACCGGCGTAGCCGGTGCCATCCACTGCGTCGCCTGCTTCGCGGGCATGCCCGCTCCCACAGGGGCCGCGCAGGTTTGTGGATCTGGCTTCAGCCATTCACCAGGTTGGCCGGGCGCTCACCAGCCAGCGCACTGAGCAGGTTGTCCACCGCACAGCGCGCCATGGCCTGGCGGGTTTCCTCGGTCGCCGAGCCGATATGCGGGGTCGCCACCACGTTGTCCAGCTGCAACAACGGCGACTGCGCCGGCAACGGCTCCTGCACGAACACATCCAGGCCGGCGCCGCGGATGCGCCGGGCACGTAACGCTTCGATCAGCGCCGGCTCATCCACCACGCGCCCGCGGGAAATGTTCACCAGGATTGCCTGGGGCTTCATCAGCGCCAGCTCCCGCGCGCCGATCAGGCCTTCGGTGCTGGCACTCAGCGGCACGGTCAGGCAAACGAAATCCGCCTGCTGCAACAGCTCGTCCAGGCTGCATCGGCGCGCCGCATGGCGCGCCTCCACCTCAGGCTTGGCACGCTGACTGTGATACAGCACACGCATGCCGAAGCCGGCCGCGGCACGCCGGGCCAGGGCCTCGCCGATGCGGCCCATGCCGACGATGCCCAGCGTCTTGCCGTGCACATCGCTGCCGAAATGCGCCGGGCCGAGGTTGGCCTGCCAGTTCCCGTCTCGCACCCAGTTCGCCAGCTCCACCACCCGCCTGGCGGTGGCCAGGATCAAGGCAAAGCCCGTGTCGGCGGTGGTTTCGGTCAGCACGTCGGGGGTGTTGGTCAACATCACGCCACGCCGGCTGAGCTCGGCGATGTCGTAGTTGTCCACGCCGACCGAAACGCTGGACACCACTTCAAGCTGTGGCGCCAGGTCGAGCAGGCTGGCGTCCAGGCGCAGGCTGGCCCCCAGCAACCCGTGCGCCCCCGGCAAGGCGTCGCGCAGGCGTGCCAGGCCATCGGGCCCGGACGTGTCCACCCAGGTCACCTCGACGCGCTCTTGCAGGCGTGCCATCAAGTCGTCGGACAGGCGTTTGTACAGGACGATTCGCTTTTTCATTGCACTGGTTCCTAATGGTTCATGGCCAGACGCGAGTTGCCGCGCTTGGCCCGGCCGGATGTCTGGGAAGTATTGAGTGCGGCCGTAAGCGCCACTGCGGCCAGCAGCGCACCGCACATGAACAGGTAGGAGGCACCGGGCCCGCCCGTGACGCCATTGAGGTAACCCACCAGCCACGAGCCACCGAACGAACCCAGCGCGCCCATGCTGTTGATCAGCGCCATGGCACCGCCCGCAACGTTGGCCGGCAGGATCTCGGGCACGATCGCGAAGAACGGGCCATAGGGTGCGTACATGCAGGCGCCGGCGATCACCAACAACGCGTACGACAGCCAGAAGTGCTCGCTGCCCAGGGCGTACGAGCCATAGAACGCGACGGCGGCGATCAGCAGTGGCGGCCAGACGAAGCGCTTGCGCTTCTGCAGGCGGTCGGACGCCCACGACACACCGACCATGCCCAGCACCGCCGCCAGGTAAGGTACCGACGACAGCCAGCCGGCCTGCACGATGTCGAGGTTGGCCGTCTGCTTGAGGATCGACGGCAACCACAGCACGAAGCCATACACACCGATGCTCCAGCAGAAATACTGCAGCGAAAGGATGATCACCTGCGGCGAGCGGAACGCCTCGCGGTAGTTCTTCACCGGCTTGATACCTTGCTGCTCGGCAGCCAGCGCCTGCTCCAGGGCGGCCTTTTCCTGCTCGCTCAGCCAGTTCACCTGGGCCGGGCGGTCATCCACCAGGCGCCACCAGAAGAACGCCCAGATGACCGCGGGCAGGCCTTCGATGATGAACATCCAGCGCCAGTCGTAATGCTTGACCAGGTAGCCCGACACCACCGACATCCACAGGATGGTCACCGGGTTGCCGAGGATCAGGAAGGTATTGGCGCGCGAACGCTCGGCGCGGGTGAACCAGTGGCACAGGTACACCAGCATGGCCGGCATCACCGCCGCCTCCACCACCCCGAGCAGGAAGCGGATGCCGATCAGCATGTAGACGTTGCTGACCACGCCAGTGAGCGTGGCAAGGCCGCCCCAGAGGATCAGGCAGACAAAGATCAGCTTCTTCACACTGCGCTTTTCCGCGTAGATGGCGCCAGGCACCTGGAAGAAGAAGTAACCAAGAAAGAACAGTGCCCCCAGCAGCGAAGACAGTGCGGGGGTGATGTGCAGGTCTTCAGCCATGCCGGAAGCGGCGGCGAACCCGTAGTTGGCGCGGTCCAGGTACGCCAGGCTATAGGTGAAGAACACGATCGGGATGATGTACCACCAGCGGCGAGGTGCCAGGCTTTGGCTTTGCATGGTTCGTTTCTCCTGAGCTTGTTGTTTTTGTTGCAACAGGTGTTTCGGGGTCAAGTGTTCACGCGCTTCTGCGCAGGTCGTGGGCTTGCAGCTCATGGCGCAGCGGCAGCCCTTCCATGTCGCCACGCGACTGCACGGCGCGGCTGCCGCACCAGTTGCCACGCGACACTGCCTCGGCTACCGGGTGGCCCTCCAGCAGCGCACTGAGCACGCCGACGGCAAAGGCATCGCCGGCGCCAACGGTGTCCACCACATGGCTGACCGGCACTGGCGCCACCTGGCCTTCGCCCTTGGCGCTGCGGAAGTAGGCACCGGCGTCGCCCAGCTTGATCACCACCAGTTCCACCCCTTGGTCGAGGTAGAACGCGGCGATGTCTGCCGGGGTGTGCTGGCCGGTCAGCAGGCGGCCCTCTTCCAGGCCTGGCAGAACCCAGTCGGCCTTGGCCGCCAGGGCATTGACTTCACGCACCATGCTGCTTTGGTCAGGCCACAGCGAGGGGCGCAGGTTGGGGTCGAACGAGATGCTGCGCCCGGCGGCACGCATGGCGTCCATCAACGCATGCGACAGCGCCCGGCAGCCCTCCGACAGCGCCGGCGGGATGCCGGTGGCGTGCAAGTGGCGGGCCTGCAGAGAGCCCGGGCGCAGCAGCGCCGGCGACAGCCGGCTGGCCGCCGAGCCACGGCGGAAGTACTCCACCGCCGGGTCGCTGCCGTCATCGCAGCGGGCCTTGAGCTGGAAGCCGGTGGGGTAGCTGGCATCTACCTCGACGCCGGAGCAGTCCAGGCCTTCGCGGCGCAGGCTGTCGAGCACGAAACGGCCCAGCGAATCGTCGCCCACCCGGCTCAGCCAGCGAACCTTGAAGCCCAGCCGCGCCAGGCCGATGGCCACGTTGCTGTCGGCGCCGGCGATGCGCTTGCCGAACTGGCCGACACTGGCCAGGTCGCCGGCCTGCTCGGCGACGAACATGGCCATGGTCTCGCCGAAACACAGCACGTCATGCTCATGCATGGCTCAGCTCCTCACTCGATACGCCCTGCCCCAGCGCCGCCAGGTCGCGCACCTGGGCACGGGTCAGCGCCAGCAGATCGTCGCTCACCAACGGGTACTCGACAGCACGCACCACGCCGGGGGTGAACTCGGCCATCAGCTCAGCCCACTCCTGCAGGTCCGCAGTCTCTGGCGGGACGGCTACCAGGCGGCCATCGGCCCGGCGCTGCACGGCCTTGCAGTGCACATAGCGCACCCAGCGGCCAAGCTGGCGTGCGGCGTGCCGGGCAGGCTCGCCCTGCCACTGCCAGTTACCGATATCGAAGGTCATGCCCAGGCTCAGCCCGAGTTCGTCGGCGCGCTGGAAAAACTGCTGCAGGGGTTCGATTCGTCCACCTTGCGCGGTCTGGTCGTTCTCCACCAGCAGCAATGGCCCGTGCGCCGGCAACAGCGTCGCCAAGGCCGCGACGTCACAGCCCGCATGGTAGTGGCCCAGGGAAACCTTGAGCGCTACCGCGCCAAGGGCGCGGGCGGTTTCCAGCTTTTGCGCCAATTGCGGGTCAAGCTCGCCTTGTGCGGTCCACAGTTCCAGGGGCGTGGAATACAGGCACTCAAGGCGCAGCGCGGCAATGGCTGCAGCCAGCGCTGCAGTGTCCGGCGCACAAGTGAACAGTTCTTCGCGCAGTTCCACGCGGGTAACGCCAGCGGCAGCCAGCAGGTCAAGGAACTGCTCCTGGCCACGTTGCCGGACAAAGTCGGCACCGTAGCTGGAGAGGCTGATGGAAACGGGGCTCGAGTGCATTGTTGTTGTCCTTATGAAACCGGTTTCATTTTTTGATGACAGCAGGCACGCAGGTGCCTGCCTGTGATTACTGTGGCTGGGTTGAACCTCGGATGATCAGCTCGGCCTTGAAGTCGATGCGCCGGGCTGCCCCGCTGTCGCCGCGCAGGCGGCCAAGCAGGCTCTCGAATGCTGCCACGCCGATTCGCTCGGTGGGCTGGGCCAGTGCAGTGATGCCGCTGCCGACCAAGGGGTACCAGTCGAGGTCGTCGAGGGCGATCAGCCCGACGTCCGCGAACAGATTGCGCCCCGCTTCGTGCAGGGCACGGGTCACGGCCAGGGTGGCGACACCGTTGAAGGTGAAGATGGCCTGCGGGCCATGGCCGCTGCCGGCGAGGAACGAAGCCAGCTGGTCATCCAGCCCGGCGCCGATTTCCAGCACCTGCTGGCGCATGCCGGGGCGCCGGCTGATCGATGTGCCGAACGCTTGCACCCGCTCCAGCCGCGAGCTGGTGCCATCGAGGCGTTCGGTTACCGCCAGGATGTCGCGGTAGCCTTGCGCCTGCAGGTGGTCCAGGGCCTGCTCGACCGCGTCGGCATTGTCCAGGCCCACCAGGTCGACATTCAGTTCGGGCAACTGGCGGTCGACCAGCACCATGGGGATGTCGCGCTGCAGGTTGAGCAATTCGCCGGGGTGATGGCCAAGCGTGTTCACGATCAGCCCTTCGACGTTGTAGGACTGCAGGGCCACCAGGTGGTGACGCTCCTGCTCGTCGTCGCGGTTGGTGTTGCACACCACCAGGCTGTAGCCGTGCTGGCGGCAGGCAGTTTCCACGCCATGCATCACGGCCACTGAATAGGGGTTGAGGATATCGGCCACCAGCATGCCGATCAGGCGCGTCTGGCCGCGCTTCAGGCCACGGGCCATCTGGTTGGGGCGGTAACCGAGGCGCTCGATGACCTCTTCCAGGCGCTTGGCGGTGGCTTCGGCGAGCAACTGCCGGTCACCGCCGATGTAACGGGAGACGGTGGCCTTGGAAACGCCAGCGACACGCGCTACTTCGCTGATGGTGACCCGTTCGCGGGCATGGGCAGGCGCGTCGGTCATGGGCTGTCCTTATGATTGTTGTGATAGCGATGAAACCGGTTTCAATACAGCAAAATCGCACGCGTTCGTCAACATGCCGTTGGTCGGGAGTGCGATATTCATGCGTAGTAAATGCAATAAGAATACGCTTTAACTAACTGATACATATAGAAATGTTAACGCGAAACCCTGTGGGAGCGGTTCACCCGCGAATGCGATGTTGAATGTGCCGACGCATTCGCGGGTGAACCCGCTCCCACAGTGGATTGGGGGTGCAGACAGAGGGATGCAGTTAACGGAGGGCTTTCACGTCACTGGCGGTGACGGCATCCCCTTGGTTACCCCAACTGGTGCGAATGAAGTTCACCACCTCGGCAACCTCCTGGTCACTCAGGCGCCAACCGAACGCCGGCATGGTGAAGTTCGACGGTGCCGCGTGCGTCGCCGGCACTGTGCCCCCCGCCAAGACCACGTGGATCAGCGATGTGGCATCCGCCGTCTGCACCACCGGGTTGCCGGCCAGGGCCGGGAACACGCGGGTATAGCCCTGGCCATCGGTACGGTGGCAGGCCGCGCAGTTGTCGATGTACACCGCCGCCCCGGGCTTGCTGTCGTCGCCCTTCCACAGCGCATCCGCCACCTGTTTGTCGTACACGTGCGGCTGGTCGTCAGGGTTGCTCGGCGGCAACGTCTTCAGGTAGCGGGCGATAGCGGTCAGGTCGGCGTCGCTCATGTGTTGCATGCTGTGCTCGACCACGTCGCTCATGCCACCGAACACGGCGCTGCGGTCGCTACGGCCAGTCTTGAGAAACTGCACCAGCTGCTCTTCGCTCCAGCTACCCAGGCCGTCCTTGTGGTCGCCACGCAGGTTCTTGGCAATCCAGCCTTCCAGCGGTGCACTGCCAGCCAGGAACTGCTCGCCATCCTGTGGGCTCAGTGCCTTTTCCTGCATGGTCAGCGCCCGCGGCGTATGGCACGCGCCACAGTGCCCCAGGCCCTCGACCAGGTAGGCACCGCGGTTGACCACCGGGTCGGCAGCCGCCGACGCCTGCCAGGGCTTGGCCTCTGGCGCGAACAACCCGCGCCAGACCGCCAGCGGCCAGCGCATGCTCAGCGGCCAGGGGATGTCGGTGGCCTTGTTCGGCTGCTCGATCGGCTCCACGCCCTTCATGAAGTAGGCATACAGCGCCTGCATGTCCTGCTCGCTGACGCGCGCATAGGACGGGTATGGCATGGCCGGATACAGGGTGCTGCCGTCCTTGCCGATGCCCTTGCGCACCGCCTGGTCGAAGTCTTCGAAGCTGTACTGGCCGATACCACTGGCCGCCGGGGTGATGTTGGTGGAGTACACCGTGCCGATCGGTGTCTCCATCGGCAGCCCACCGGCGAACGGCTTGCCGCCCTTGGCGGTATGGCAGGCGACGCAGTCGCCGGCGCGGGCCAGGTACTCGCCCTGGCGCACCTGCGCATCGTCGTTCGGCGCAGCCTGTGCAGCCACGCTGGCACCCAGCAGGGTTGCGATCAACATTGTCTTCATGCGCATCGCTCCTCAAGCCTGGACCAGCGGGCCAGGGTTTTTCAGGTACTGCTCGCGGATGGCGCGGGCCGACCAGTAGGTCAGCGCAGCCACCAGCCCGGTCGGGTTGTAGCCCAGCCCCTGGGGGAACGCCGAAGCCCCCGGAACGAACACGTTGTGCACGTCCCAGCTTTGCAGATAGCGGTTCAACGCACTGGTTTTCGGGTCGGTGCCCATGATCGCGCCGCCGTTCAGGTGGGTGGTCTGGTAGCTGGCGGTGTTGAAGTGGTCCTTGACCTTCTTGCCCAGCACGGCAATGGTCTTGGGGTTCATCGCCTGGGCGATCTTGCTCAGCTTGTCGACCATGAACTGGTTCATCCTGATGTCGTTTTCCTGCCAGTCGAAGGTCATGCGCAGCAGTGGTTGGCCGTAGGCGTCGCGGTAGGTCGGGTCGAGGTCCAGGTAATTGCCACGGTAGGACTGGTGGGCGCCGTGGGCGTCCATCGACACCTGGTGGGTGTAGTAATCGGCGGTGGCCTTCTTCCAGGCGCTGCCCCAGGCCGGTGTGCCAGGCGGGGTGGCGCCGCCGGCAATCGGCCGTGTACCGGCCTGGTTCACCCACATCGGCGAGCCACCGACGAAGCCGTGCGGGCCATGGTCGAAGTTGTCGGCGTTGAAGTCATCGATGGCAATGCCGTTGCCACCGGCACCGATGAAGTTGTTGGTGTAGGTGTCCTTGTCGAAGAACGCCTTGACCGTGCCCATGTTCTGGTAGGCGAAGTTACGCCCGACCACGCCTTCGTTCTTGATGGGGTCGTACGGTTTGCCGATGCCGGACAACAGCATCAGGCGCACGTTGTTGAACTGGAACGCCGCCAGGATCACCAGGTCCGCCGGCTGCTCCACTTCCCGCCCCTGGGCGTCGATGTAGGTCACCCCGGTGGCCTTGCGCTTGCTGTCGTCCAGGTTCACCCGCAGCACATGGGCATTGGGCCGCAATTCGAAGTTCGGCACCTGGCGCAGCGCCGGCAGGATGTTCACGTTGGGCGAGGCCTTGGAGTACATGTAGCACACGTAGCCGCTGCAGAAACCGCAGAAGTTGCACGGCCCCATCTGCGCCCCGTACGGGTTGGTGTACGAGCCGGAGGTGTTGGCCGACGGCAGGTTGTAGGGCTTGTAGCCCAGGCCGGCCGCCGCTTTTTCGAACAGCCTGGCCGACACCACGTTTTTCTGCGAAGGCAGCGGGAACGGGCTGGAACGGTCCGGCGCATAGGGGTTGCCGCCCTTCCCTTCGCCAACGACCTGACCGTTGACGGTCCAGGCCTGGCCAGAGGTACCGAATACCTTTTCGGCAAAGTCGAAGTGCGGTTCCAGATCCTCGTAGCTGACCCCGAAGTCCTGGATCGTCATGTCTTCGGGGATGAACTTGCGCCCGTAGCGTTCTTCGTAGTGGCTGCGCATGCGCAGCTCCATCGGGTCTACCCGGAAGTGCACGCCAGACCAGTGCAGGCCTGCGCCACCTACACCTTTGCCCGGCAGGAAGGCACCGAGCTGGCGATTGGGCAGTGCCACGTCGTTCATGCCGTGGCGGATGGTGACGGTTTCTTTCGACACATCGACGAACAGCTTCTTGCGCACGCTGTAGGTCAGCTCGTCGATCACCTGCGGGTAGCTGCCTTCCGGGTAGGTGTCCTGCATCGGCCCCCGCTCCAGGGCCACCACCTGCAGCCCGGCCTCGGTCAGTTCCTTGGCCATGATCGCGCCGGCCCAGCCGAAGCCCACGATTACCGCGTCCACTTTCTTCATCACGGTCGCCATGCCTCAGGCCCTCTCGCCACGGATCGAAACAGCCGGGAACGGGTAAGGCTCGTTGCGCTCGACCCAATCCATGAAATCGGCGCGGGCGCCGGGGAAGCCGATCTGGGTCCAGCCGACCATGCCTTTGTTGCCGCCATGGATCGGGTCGCAGAAGAACCCTTCACGGGTGTTCTGCACCAGCAAGCTGAAGAACACCTTGGCCGGCACGGTGTCGAAAACCAGCTCTCCAGCCTCGACCTTGCTGAGAATATGGTCCCGGGTAGCGCTATCTTGCGCAGCAAAAACTTGCCCGGAATTGGCCTTGCACCAGCCGTCCACGGCGGCGATGCCCAGGCGGTAGATCTGTTGCGGGCTGAGTTGCAGCTGGTAACCCAGTTCGGGCGCGGCGTCGGCCTTGAACGGGCCCTGCATGTACCACTGCGCGCCGGTTGCGTAGGGGGTGTTCATCTGCCGGTCGATGAATTCGGCAGCGCCGGCTTCAAGTGCACCAGGACCAAGCTCGTCGGCCGGGATGATGCGCGAGACGGCGGCCTGCACGAAGGCCCACTCCTCGGCAGTGAAGAACGTCGGCTGGTAGTTGCCCGCTGGCGGTGTGGCCGGCACTTTTGGCTCGTGTTGCGGGGCCGCAAGCAGCTGACTGGCACCCATGCCAAGCCCCGTGCTGGCCACGGTGACCACAGGGATCAAGGTCAAGGTCTTGCGCAAAAAGTCCCTGCGCGGGTTGTCTGGGGCATGGTCAGGCATTGCGAATCCTCATCGGCTGTGTGCGGCCTTGAAAAGCGCCATCTGATTTTCAATAGGGAGGGTGGTCTTGATAGGCCATCAAGAAAACAGCCGAATAATTTAGCGTGTTCAGAAATGTTTTGAAACCGGTTTCATGCTTGACGGCTCTACCGTAAGCCAGACCGAACCACTGCGGTAAATCGCATCCGGCCAAGGCAATTTTCACATCCAGGTCACTCTGCGCTGACATCCCGCTCCCTAAAGTGCCGACGCTCGCGAATGGAACGAGCTGACTGGAGTGGCAACATGCTGCAAGGCATCATCGACAAAACCCCGGCCCTGAGGCTGTACCAAACCTTTCGCCTGCCTTCGCGCGGCGTCCTGATCGCAGCACTGTGCATGCTGTTGGCAGTGACCGTGACGGCGGCCTGGGCCCATGCCCGCTTTGCCACCCCCAATCTTGGCAACACACACCATCCGCAACACAGCGAACTCCAGGCCAACTGGTCGAAAGGTTCGGTGATTGTCGTGCTTCGCCATGCCGAGCGCTGTGACCGCTCCCGCGGAGCCTGTCTGGGTGACCCAACCGGTATAACGGTCGCGGGCAGCCGGGTGGCCGCCGATGTAGGTCGCGGCCTGCAACGCCTTGGCCTGGGCAAAGCCGATGTATGGGCCAGCCCCGAGGTGCGTACCCAGCAAACCGCACATGCCATGTTCGGCAAAACCATCACCACGCAGGGCTGGCTCAAGCAGTGTGATGGCCAGTTTGCCGAGACCGCCTTTGCCCACAAGCGAAACGGCCACAACCTGGTGCTGGTCAGCCATAGTGGGTGCATGGAACAGCTGGAGCGCACGCTTGATGTGCCTGGTAGCGCGCGCTCGAACGGCTATGCCAGCGCCCTGTTCATCACTCAGGGCAGCGATGGCAAAGAGAAGCTGCTAGGCCAGATGGCTGCCAGTGAATGGAGCAAACTCGTCGACGCCATGGAACTCTGAACATGCCGCCCCGTACCGCCTACTACCGCAACAACCTGCTGCTGCCTCTGTTGCTGGCCGCTATCGTGTTCATGGCTTTCGACCTCACAGAGCTCGATCGCTGGATCAGCAACCTGCTACTGGACCCGGCGACCGGCCAGTTCCCGCTGTTGCACAACCAGTGGTTCGAGAAAGTCACCCACAAGTGGCCACGGATACTGCCGGATTGGACCGGTGAACTGGCGGTCATCGGCAGCTTGCTGTCGTTCATCTGGCCTCGCTTGGCCAACCGTCCGCAACCGGGCCTGACACGGTTTCTGGAAAATGCCCGAATCGCACCGGCCCTACGCTTTACCACCAACCACCGCCGCGACCTGCTGTTCGTGGTGGTGGCGTTCGCCCTGAGCACCACGGTGATTCACTACCTTAAAAGCCATACCAGTGTGTATTGCCCGGTGGAAACCACGCTGTATGGCGGTACGCAGGCCCAGGTCGAATGGTTCGAAAACTTCTCCTGGTGGGGCAAGGCCGGTGATGGCCGCTGCTGGCCGGGTGGTCATGCTTCCAGCGGGTTTACCTTGTTGGCGCTGTATTTCGTGGCATTGCGTTATCGCTGGGCACATGCCCGCAAGCTACTGGTGGCGATTCTGCTGATCGGGTTCGTATACGGCACTACCCGGGTGTTGCAGGGCTGGCACTACATGTCCCATACGTTCTGGGCCGGTATTTTTGTCTGGTTTACCACCTGGATAACAGCATTATTCTTCTATGGGCGCATCGCTTTGCAAGCGCCTGTGGGAGCGGGCATGCCCGCGAAGAATCCAGCGCGGTGTATGGCACCGGCTTCGCCGGTGCTCGCGAGCATGCCCGCTTGTGCAAAACCTCAGAATTCGAACGTGTAACCCACGATCACCCGGTTTTCATCCGCCGCATCGGCAAAGTTCGAACGCATGCTCGCGTTGCGCCAGCGCAGCGACACATTCCTCAATGGGCCCGACTGCACCACGTAGGCGATATCCGTGGTCCGCTCCCATTCCTGCCCTTCCCCACCTTGGGCTGCCAGCGCCCTGCCCTTGGCGCTGGCGATGCGCTGCGGATCTACCTGGTCGCCCTTCACATATCGCACGTTGAAGGTAAGCCCGGGGATGCCCAAAGCGGCGAAGTTGTAGTCATAGCGCAGCATCCAGGCCCGTTCCTTGGCCAGGGCGAAGGTGCTGACCTGCTGCTCGCTGAACAGGTAGGTATCGGTGCCACCCACGTAGGCATACGCCGTATCGCCGCGGCCCTTCTGATAACCACCACTGAACGTGTGGCCCTGAACGGTATAACCGAAGTTGGTGCTGAGCGTCTGGTTGTCGACCTCGCCAAGCAATGCACGTCCCTGCTCGCGTGCATTGAACCATCGCCACTCGCTGAATACTTCCCCAAGCCCCAGGGCGGCCTTGAACTTGAACCCTGCAAAGTCGCGGTGGAACAGGTCCTCGAGTTCACTGGCGTGCAAGCTCAGCGTCAGGTTGGCCAACAGCTGATAATCGACCCCGGCGTAGTACAACCGGTCACTGGTGACCGTTGCCGAATAGGCCCCCTGTTGCGCCATGGCGGTCAGGTCCTCATAGTCGGTGGAATCGCGCAGCTTGGTGGCATCCACCTGCATCAGGGTGAACGTAAACCGGTCCAGATCCTTGCTGGCCAGGTGCGCGCCGTTGAACCACTGGGGAAACAGGCGGCTGTTGTTGGACGCCAGCAACGGCAACTGCGGGCTCAGGCTACCCACTTTCAACTCGGTCTGCGCCAGCCTGGCCTTGAAGGTGGCCACGGCCTTGGCGTAGGCATCCGCAGCACGTTTGTCGCTGCCGCGCGGCAACAGGCCGGTGCCGCTACGGTCCGGCGAAGAATCGAGCTTGAGCCCCAGCATGCCGGCCGCATCCAGGCCGAGCCCGATCACCCCCTCGGTATAACCGGACTGTACGCGCAGCATGAAGCCCTGGGCCCATTCGCCACGCCGGGATTGCGTGGCGCTGGCGCCGTGAAAGTCGCGGTCGAAATAGAAATTGCGCAGTTCCAGGCTGCCGCTGCCGTCATCGATAAAGGCAGCCTGAGCGGATTGCCAGGCGCAGCAAAGCGCCGCGAGCATCAGCGATGCTCGCCGGGAGAGAATTATCATGGGTGTGCCTTGTTCTTTTTGTTGTTCGAAGACTCAGCGCCAATCAGCTTCTGGGGTTGCGCACGTAGCGCATCACCACCAGGCAGGCGATCAGGATCAGCGGTGCGATGGACAGCATGCCCATGTAGGTGCTGCCGGTGACATCGTTGATCTTGCCCACCATCACCGGTGCGACGATGCCGCTCAGTTGCCCGACCGAGTTGATTGCCGCAGTACCGGTGGCTATCGCAAGGCCCGAGAAGGTCGACTGCGGGATGGTCCAGAAGATCGGGATGGCAATGAAGGTGCCAGCGGTCGCCAGCACCAGCGCAGCCATCATTGCCAGGGACGAATCGGAATACAGGCACGCCAGCAGATAGCCAACGGCAGCGGCGAACAGGCAGTACACCAGGTAGCGCTTGCGTTCGCCGGTGCGGTCGGAGCGACGCGTCAGCAACACCATGCCGATGCAGGCCACCGCGTAGGGCAATGCCGACAGCACGCCGACCCAGAGCATGTCCTGCACCCCCGAGGACTTGATCAGGTGCGGCATCCAGAAGTTCAGGCCATAGGACGCGGTTTTGACCACGTAGTAGATGAACGCCATGATCGCCACTTCACGGGTCAGCAGCACCCGCCAGATCGAGCCGAGCACAGGCTTTTCGGTACGTTTGTCCTGGGCGAGGTTTTCCGCCAGCAAGTCCTTCTCGTCGCGGCTCAGCCATTTCGCGGTTTCAATGTCGCGGTCCAGCTTCCACAGCACCAGCAGGCCCAGCACCACGCACGGCAGGCCGGACATCAGGAACAACCAGTGCCAGCCGGCCAGGCCCAGCACGCCGTCCATCGTCCCCAGCAGGAAACCCGCCGCCGGGCCACCCACCGCGCCAGCCAACGGTACGGCCAGGAACCACAGGCCATTCATCTTCGCCAGGTGCTTGCGGGGAAACCAGCAGGCCAGGTAGAACAGGATCGCCGGCCCGAAGCCGGCCTCCATCACGCCGATCAGAAAGCGCAGGAAGTAGAGGGTGTACTGGGTATAGGCAAATACCAGCGCAGCCGTCGCCAGGCCCCAGGACACCATGATCCGGCAGATCCATGCCGGAGCTCCATAGCGTTTCAGCCCCAGGCTGCTGGGCACTTCGAAGAGTACGTAACCAACGAAGAACATGCTCGCGGCCAGGCCATAGGCGGCATCGCCAAGGCCTAGTTCCTGCTGCATCTGGGCCTTGGCGAAACTGATGTTGATGCGGTCGAAATAAGAGAACAGGAAGCAGATGATGGCCAGCGGCATGATGCGCCAGGCCACGCGACGGTACAGCAGCAGTTCATTGATGTGGCTGTCGTTGCGCTCACGCGCCAGTTGGCCGGTCATGGCAACCATGGTGGATCTCCATTCTTGTAATTATTGGAGAGCAGCGACGCCTCTGCCGGCGCCGCTTGCAGGTTTTTCAGCTGATGCGGACCAGTTTTTCCTTGAAGGCCTGGCCTTTGCCGACGTACTCGGCGGCGTTGCGCTGCATGCCGGCGATGGCCTCAGGGCTCAGTTCACGCACCACCTTGGCAGGGGCTCCCAGAATCAGCGAGTTGTCGGGGAATACCTTGCCCTCGGTGACGATGGCGCCGGCCCCGACCAGGCAATTCTTGCCGATGACCGCGCCATTGAGCACCACCGCCTGGATACCGATCAGCGCCCCATCGCCAATGCTGCAGCCATGCAGCATCGCCTGGTGGCCGATGGTCACACCCTGCCCCACGGTCAGCGCAAAGCCCGGGTCGGCATGCAGCACCGCGCCTTCCTGCACGTTGCTGTGCTGGCCGATGCGGATCGGTTCGTTATCCCCACGCAGCACCGCCTGCGGCCATACACTGACGCCCTGCTCGAGGGTAACGTCGCCAATCACGCTGGCATCTTCGGCGACGAAGGTGTCCGGGTGCAGGTTGGGCGTGAGCCTGTCGTATTGGTAGATCGCCATTTCAACCCCGCCTCAGGCCGCGTCGTCGGTTTTCAGCACACCGGCTGCGCACAGCTCGGCAATGTGCGCATCGCTGTAGCCCAGGTCGCGCATCACCTGACGGGTGTGCTCGCCAATGCGAGCGATCGCCCGGCGTGGCTGCAGGCGCTGGCCGTCCAGTGACAGCGGCAGCAAGGGCATCGGCGTGTGGCTGCCGTCTTCCAGTTGCAAGTCGGCCATTCCGCCGCTCTGCTGCAGGTGCAGATCGTCGAACAGTTCTTCCGGGCGGCGGATCGGTGCAAAAGGAATGCCGTTGGCTTCCAGTTGCAGCGCCAGTTGCCCCGCGTCCAATGGCGCGAACACCTCGGCCAGGTGCGCCAGCAGCCGTGGCCGTTGCAACACGCGGTCGTTGTTGCTGGCCAGCGTCGGGTCATCGAGCAGGGCCATCTGCCCCAGCACCTGGCACAAGGCATGCCACTGCCCTTCTCCGGTGGCAGCGACGAACATCTGCTCGCCGCCAGCAAAGGTGAACACGTCATAGATGGCCCAGGCGCTGATGCGATTGGGCATCGGCGCTGCAGCCTCGCCGGTGACGACGTACTGCTGCATGTGCTGGGCCGCGAGCAGGACGCAGTTCTCGTACAGGGCGCTTTGCACCTCGCGGCCGGTGCCAGTGGTGTGGCGCTCGTTGAGTGCAGCCAGCACGCCAATGGCACCGAACATGCCACCCATGATGTCGTTCACCGAGCTGCCCGCGCGCAGCGGGCGGCCCACTGGCCCGGTCATGTACGCCAGGCCGGCCATCATCTGCACTACCTCGTCCAACGCCAGGCGGTTGTCGTAGGGGCCGCTGAGGAAGCCCTTGTGCGAGGCATAGATCAGCCGCGGGTTGCGCTGGCGCAGCGTTGCGTAGTCCAGGCCCAGCTTGTGCATACGCCCAGGCTTGAAGTTCTCGATGAACACGTCGGCGGTGTCGACCAGTTGCAGCACGGCGTCGCGGCCTTCCGCCGTTTCGACATCGACGGCGATGCATTGCTTGTTGCGGTTGAAGGTGCGAAAGAAGCCCGCCCCCGCGCCCAGCAAGCGGCGCGTGCCGTCACCGCGCACGGGTTCGATCTTGATCACTTCGGCGCCAAGGTCACCGAGGATCATGCCGCAGGTAGGCCCCATGACCATGTGCGAAATCTCGACGACACGGATGCCGTCCAAGGGAAGTCTGGACATCGTGCTACTCCTCGTTCGAGCAGGTCAGGCGTGGCGGGCAGCGCCAGGGAAGTTCAGCGGCAATCCGGCGCGGGCGATGCAGCCGTACAGGGACTCGCCCGGCAGCGCTTCGCTCAGCAGCCGGCGTGATTCGATCAGTGCAGGCAGGTCGATATCGGTGTCGTAGCCCATACTCTGCAGCATGAACACCAGGTCTTCGGTGACCGTGTTGCCGGATGCGCCCGGGGCGAACGGGCAACCACCCAGGCCGGCCAGCGAGGCGTCGAGCTCGCGAATGCCCTGCTGCACGGCAACCAGGCTGTTGGCCAGGGCCAGGCCGCGGGTATCGTGAAAGTGCGCGGCCTTCAGCCGCTCACCGGCAATTGCCCGCACGGCCTGGATCACCGTCGCCACCTGGCCCGGGTTGGCGTAGCCGGTGGTGTCGCCCAGCGAGACCAGGTCGCAGCCCGCTTCGATCACCTGGTGAGTGAGCGCACAGAGGTCGGCCAGAGGCACCTCCCCCTGGCGCGTGCAGCCGAAGGCGACCGACATGCCGGCCATGACCTGCACGTCGTGCAGGCCCATCTCGGTCCGCAATTGGCACATACGCCCCAGCTCCTCGACCATTTCCATGGGCGTGCGGCGTACATTGGCCATGCTGTGCGCCATGCTGACGGAGACGGGGGCAACGATGCGATGAGCGCCGGACTCGAGCGCGTCCCTGGCCCCACGCAGGTTCGGCGCCAATGCGGTGACTTGCAGGCCCGGGTATGTGAGGGCGTGAGCCACTACTTCGCGGGCATCGGCCATTTGTGGCAGCAAGCGCGCCGGCACGAACGAAGCAACTTCCATGTGGCGCACGCCAGCGGCGTAGGCGGCATCGATCCAGCGGCACTTGGCGGCTGTCGGCATGATCGCCTGCAGACTCTGCAGACCATCGCGCATGCCGACTTCGTTGATTGTTATTGTTGTCATCACGGTCTCTCTTTCTCAAGCGTTGCGCCAGACTAAGAGCTGGACGGCGAGCAGAAAAGACGTGTTTCACGGCCTGATCCATCGTCAGCCACGATGGATCAGACCGCCGCCTGCCAAGCCGGTGCGCGCAGCAGCAGGTGGTCCAGCAGGCGCCGCGCCGAAAGCGACAGCGTGTGCCGATCGCGCATGCAGATGACGAACTCGCCCAGTGCCCAGTCGTCGGTCAGCGGTATAACCCGCAGGTCGAACAGCGCCGCATAGCGGGCCACGGCTTCCTGAGGGAACACTGCCAGGCCCAGGCCGAACTGCACCAGGCGGTACGCCGCGTCGAACGACGACACGTAACAGCGAAAGCGCAGCTCATGGCCCGACTGTCCGGCGCTTTTACGCATGAAGGTGTTAAGGGTGGCGAATGCCGACAGGCCCAGGTGGTCGTAGCCCAGGGTTTCCTCAAAGGCAATCTGGCTGCGCCCTGCCAAGGGATGGTCAGCGGCGACGACCACGGCCAGGTGGTCTTGGCGGTACGGCACGAACTCCAGGTCGCCCACCGCCATGGATTTGCGGCAGATGCCCAGGTCTGCGCTGCCCTCAGCCACACCGCGTACCACGTCGGGGCTGAAGCGCTCTTCGATATCGGCCTGGATGAGCGGGTGTTCCAGCATGAACGCCGACAGTTCCTCAGGCAGAAACTCCATGATCGACGAGACATTGGCCAGCACCCGCACATGGCCGCGCGCGCCTTCGGCGTACTCGCTCAGCTCGCTGTCCAGGCGTTCCATGGCCCGGACCATTTCCCGGGCATGGCGCAGCAGAGCCAGCCCTGCCGGGGTCGGCTCCACACCGCGTTTGCTGCGTTTGAGCAAGGCAGTGCCAAAGCGTGCCTCGATGTCGGAAATACGTTTGCTGACCGCAGACGGCGCCATGAACGCGCGCTCGCCGGCGCGGGCGATGGTGCCTTCCTCACAGACGACGATGAACAGGTTCAGGGACAAGTGGTCGAGGGGCTGCATTGCTGGGCTTGCCTGAGAGGATGGAAAGGCCGGTGCAATTTAGCATGGGCGCGCAGGCTTGACTCGCAGACACCGGCGAAGCCGCACAGGAATTCCGTTCACACAGATGTCACGAATGGGTCGGTACCACCTGCCCCACTCCCCAACCTTGGGGGCACGGCGCCCAACGTCAAACGCCTCCCAATACCCTTGCAGGAGAATTGGATCCCTTGCCCTGCAAGGGCTACAGCACTTTTTTTCCGGCTTGGCACGCCTATTGCCGATCTCCTGCCAGACGCCCCAAGTCCATGGGCCCGTTTGCAGGAGGAAATGACTCATGCACCGACCGATACCCCACCCGCTGGCAGTGGCGATTTTCGCCGGCATGCTCCAGCTCCCGGCGCAGGCTGCCTTGAACGCTGTCGATCCAGGCGCCTATGTGCCCGCCAACGGCGGCTTCCCCGCCTGGTACCAGGACAGCCACGGTCGTACCCTCGACCTGTGCCTGACCAAGGCAGTCAGCTCGCGGGTACCTGGCGCGCCCGGCGCACCGTCGTACATGTGCACGCTGCTGCCTACCCCCGGCGTGTTCGACGATACCCAACCCATCGTCTTCCCCACCAACTTCCCTGACGAGGCGTTCTGGTTCACCGCCGACGCCGCCATCGTCGACGCCACTCGCGGCATCGATCTCAGCTTCGGCACCGCGATCGAAGCGGCATTTGCTGCCGAAGAACCGGTCGACGGCGACCAGGTCAGCTTCGCCCGGGTGCGTATCCGGGTCGACGTACCAACCGCCGGCACCTACGTGGTCACTCACCCCTACGGCGTTGAAGTGTTCGACGTACCTGCGGCCGGGCGCCGGGCGATCAACATGACCCGCGACATCGGCATTGCCGGCGCAGGTGATTTCACCGGTGCCCTGAAAGGCGATGTCGGGCCGTTCCTGCGCAGTGTCAACGGCCCCTACACCGAAGGCAGCGAGCGTTTCATCGGCGACCCGAACCTGGAAGAACGGGTGACCGGCAGCCCGTTCAACACCAATTACGTGCGCATCGAAGGCCCCGGCGGCATCGACCTGCGCACCGAGCTGTTCGCGGTTTCGGGCAAGCTTTCCGCAGTGGCCCTGCCAACCCCGCTGATGCCGCAACGCACTACCTACTCGCGGCATACCGAGAACGGCGACCTGCGCGCCCAGCAGGACATCTTCGTGATGGCCCCGCCGCCACCGGCCAGCGTCACCCTGACCAGCCAGACACCCAACCTGAACCTCACCGAGGCCAACGGTACCGGCGCCTGGTACGCCCAGTCGGTGCTCGACCCGGCCGCCGGGACGATCCTGACGCTGACCGCCGACAACAGCGTGGCGATCCCCACCAGCAGCCTGACCACCGCCAACGTGCCGCTGACCGACCTGGTCACCATCACCCAGGCCCAGTACCGCCTGTCCACCGGCGAGCTGACCCTGGTGGCCAGCACCAGCGACGAAACCACGCCGCCAGTGCTCACCGCACATACCGGCAACGGCGCGCTGATCGGCAACCTGAGCGGCACGGGTGCCGTGAAGACGCTGAGCACCAGCCTGTCGCCGATCCCGCCGGCCAAGGTGCAGGTCACCAGTGCCAATGGCGGTAGCGACACCGAAGACGTGGTGCTGGTGCCATGAACAGACAAAGGCTCAGCCTTCAAGGAGGCAGCATGAACACTTGGTCGCGCCGTGCGCTGTTGGCCGCCGGTTTCTCTCTTACCGTTACCAGCGCCGCGTTTGCCGCGCTGTCCGATGTCGACCCGGGGCCCTACACCTTCGCCACTGGTGGCTATCCGATGTGGTACAAGGACAGCCTCGACCAGTCCCTGGAGCTGTGCCAGTCCCGTGCCACCAGTACGCGAGCACCCGGCGCGCCAGGGGCACCCGCCTACATGTGTACCTTGTTGCCCGAGCCGGGCATCTATGACGATGCCCTGCCGTTGGTGTTCCCGGACAACTGGCCGCCAGAGATGTTCTGGTTCCTGGCTGAAACCGACATTCCGCAGGTCGGCAACAGCGGCTACGAGCTGGAGGTCTATGTAGCCGGGGTGGAGGCAGCCTTTGCCGCCGAAAACCCGGTTGATGGTGACCAGCAGAGCTTCGCCCGCATCCGCATCCGTGCTTCGGTCCCAAGTACTGGTACCTACACCATCACCCACCCTTACGGGGTGGAGACGGTCAACGTCACCACGGCTGGGCGCCGGGCGATCAACATCACCCGGGACATAGGCATTGGTGCTCCTGGCAACTTCCGGGGAGCGCTGGCGGGGGCGATCGGCCCTTGGCTGAAAGGTGTTGGCGGGCCTTACACCGCGGTCAACCCCGATACCGGCGCCATCGAAACCTACATCGGCGACCCCAATATCACCGAAGCGGTGACCGGCAGCCCCTTCAATACCAACTTCGTGCGCATTCAAGGCCCCGCTGGCACCATCCAGACCAACACCTTCACTGTTTCAGGCAAAGTACTGGACCAGCGTGCCCAGACCCCGGTCAGCCTGGAACGCGCCACCTACTCGCGCAATGCCACCGGCACCCGCACGGAAGTGTTCGCCAAGGCGCCCAGCGCAGCCAGCCTGTGCATGCGCAATGGCATCGCCCTGGTCGGCACCCCGCCTTCGCCGTGCCAGTACACCCTCACCGCCGACAACAACGGGCTGTTCTTCCACCAGCAGTTCGGCCAGGAAGCACCGCCTGCAGTGGTGGTGGTCACCGCCAGCAACAGCGCCGGCGGCACCCAGCCGACCGCGCTGTCGAGCAAGCTCACCGACGTGGTCAAGGTGAGCACCGCACGCTACGACTGGGCCAACAAGCGCCTGCTGATCGAGGCCAGTTCCAGTGATGAGGTGGCGATCCCCGACCTGCTCGCCCAGGGCTACGGTCGCCTGTCCAAGGCAGGCACGCTGCAGAGCCTGACCGTAAACGACGTGCCGCAGCCACCGGCCACGATCACGGTCAAGTCGGCACGTGGCGGCAGCGATATCGAACCGGTGGTCGTGGTCGGCAACGCACCGGTCGAGGCGGCCAACCAGCCACCGCTGGCCCAGGCCGACATCGGCAGCACCAGCGTCGGCATCCCGATCACCCTCAACCTGCTGCAGAACGACAGCGACCCGGACGGCAACGTACCGCTGACCATCAGCGACCTGACCCAGCCCGGTACCGGCCTTGGCGGCGTGGTGATGAACGGCACCACCTCGGTCACCTACACCCCGCCAGCCGGGGCCACGCAACCCGTGGTGGCCACCTTCAGCTACCGGGCGGTGGACGCCAAGGGCCTGAAGTCGGCACCGGCTACTGTCACCATCAACGTAGCGCCCAACCGGGCACCGACCGCCAACCCGGAAACCGTCGCCACCCTGGGCGTGCCATTGACCATCAACGTGCTGGCCAACGACACCGATCCGGAAGGCAACGTGCCGCTGACTGTCCCCGCTACCTCCCTCACCCAGCCGGCTACCGGTCGGGGCACAGTCAGCACCGACGGCACCACGGTGACCTACACCCCACCGGCCACGGTGACCACCGCCTTCACCACCACCTTCACCTACCAGGCTCGTGACTCGCTGGGGGCGCTGTCCAACCCCACCACCGTCACCGTCAACGTGTCGCCACGGCCAGCCGCCGAAACCTTCGCGGTCACGGCAGCCACGGTCACGGCACGCTCCAACAACCGTTACAACTGGGACCTCAGCGGTACCTCGTCGGTCACCACCGGCAACACCGTCACCGTGCGGGTTACCACCACTACCGGCGTGCAGACCCTTGGCACCGCCACGGTAGCGCTGACCGGCCGCTGGCGCCTGGCGGTGAGCAATAGCACCACGATCATCCCGACTGCGGCACCGACGGCGACGATCACCACCAGCCAAGGCACCACACGCACCGTCAACGTAACCGTGCAGTAAAGGCCGGAGGTTGCAATGAAACGCCTGTACCCCCTGCTGCTCGGCCTGGCCCTGGTGGGCCAGGCCTGCTGGGCCGACGACCTGCTGGACAATGCCGACCTCGCGCCCGGCAACGACCTCGGCGACCCGGTGATCATCCGCCTGCTGCCGGCCGGCGCCGGCCAGGCTGCGGTGATCGAGCAGCAAGGCGCGGGCAACCGCGCTGCACTCGACCAGAACGGCCAAGCCCTGCTGGGCCGCATCGTCCAGGCCGGTGGCGCGCAGGAAGCGTACATCTTGCAGGAAGGTAGTGACCTGATGGCGATCATCAGCCAACAGGGAAATGGCAACAGCGCGTCGATCCGCCAGAGCGGCAGCAGCAACAGCGCGGCCATCGAGCAGATCGGCAACGACAACAGCGCCAGCATCGTGCAGTCCGGCACAGGCCTCAACAGCTCCGTGACCCAGGCCGGCAATGGCCAGCACGTTCAGATCACCCAATACCGATAGCCCTGGAGGCACCCCCATGTACAAGCTCGCTCCGTTAAGTGCCGCTATCGTCCTGGCCCTTGCAGGTCAGGCCATGGCTGCTGACAGCACCTCGTCCCAGACCCAGGACGGCAAGGAAAACATCGCCGAAGTCAGCCAGTCCCTGGCGCCATTAGCCTCGGCCACCCAGACCCAGACCGGCAAGGGCAACAACCACCTGGCGGTGCAATCAGATAGCACCAGCAATATCCAGCAGAGCGCCAACGGCCAGTACAACGCCGGCTACGCCGACCAACTGTTCGAGAACGGCAGCCAGATCACCCAGCACGCCAGCGGCAGCTACAACGATGCCTTCGTCAGCCAGTCGCTGGGCCTGGGCAACCAGTCGCTGCAAACCCAGCAAGGCGCCGAAAACACCTCGACCGTGTGGCAGGACAGCCAGGAAGGCAGCAAGGCCACCACCTGGCAATCCGGCCAGCGCAACGAGGCCTTCATCGAGCAGACCTTTGGTGGCAGCAACAACAGCAGCAGCATCAACCAGACCGGCCAGGACAACTACGCCGCCGCCGAGCACCTGGGCTACGTCGATGGCGATATCCAGGTCTATCAGGATGGCAAAGGCAACTGGGCGTATGGCGACCAGCGCGACGGCACCGGCGGCACCATCGGCATAGGCCAGTACGGTGGCGGCAACTCGGTGGAAGTGTGGCAGGACAACCAGACTGCCAGCCAGGCATCGGTAACCCAGTCCGGCCAGCTGAACGAAGGCTATATCGACCAGAGCTTCGGCATGAACAACAAGGTCAGCCTGTCGCAACAGGGCACGGCCAACGCCAGCTGGTCGGACCAGTTCGAGACCAACAACTCGACCACCACCATCACCCAGACCGGTAGCAACAACCTGCATTTCACCTACCAGAACGGTGAAAACCTCAACCTGACCATCAACACCAAGGGCAATGGCAACAGCGTCACTGCCAGCAACTGGAAAGGCGCCAAGATGGGCGGCCAGTTCGGTACCAACCAGAACGCCACCATCAACCAGAACGGCAATGGCAACGGCGCCAACCTGACCCAGAACGGTGACAACCAGCTGGCCACGCTGACCCAGAAAGGCACCGGCAACCAGATGGAGACCAAGCAGGCCGACATGAACAACGAGCTGTACTTCGAACAGAACGGCACTGACAACATCCTGATCGCCGACCAGCGTGGCACCGAAAACTATGCCTACGGCAACAGCCAGGGCACCGGCAACGTCATCAACCTGGACCAGTCCGGCTACAGCAACCAGAGCTACACCAACCAGCTGTACGGTGGCGGCAACGAAGCCACCATCAAGCAGGTTGACAGTTACAACGTCGCCTACGTGACCCAGGGAGGCCAGGGCAACAAGGCGTACGTCGACCAGAGCGGTGTCACCCAGACCGCGACCATCAGCCAGCTGGGCAGCGCGAACGTGGCCACCGTGACCCAGCAGTAGATCGCTCCCCCCTTGGACCGCGGTGCTCCTCTCCCTGGTGCCGCGGTTCCTTTTTATTCCTGTCAGAACCCCTTTTTCTTGCCGACCTGTTCGCGGGCACGCCCGCTCCCACAGGTGCTCCACCGCCGTCAGAGCCTGCGCCCCCCTGTGGGAGCGGGCATGCCCGCGAATAGGCCAAGCCTGCCAAGCGCATTACAATGGTCCACACCCCAACCGATGCCTGCCCCATGATCCAGTCCGACCTCGACCTGTTCGGCCCCCAGCCGCAACGCCTGGCCAGCGACACCGTGCTGCTGCCCGACTTCGCCCTGGCCGAGATCGAGCCTCTGCTCGATGCCCTGCGCCCGGTGCTGCGTGCCGCGCCGTTCCGGCACATGCAAACCCCGGGCGGCCTGCGCATGGCGGTAGGGTTGACCAACTGCGGCACGCTGGGTTGGGTCAGTGACGAACACGGCTACCGCTACAGCCCCTGCGACCCGCTCAGCGGCAAACCCTGGCCCGCCCTGCCCCCCGTGTTGCTCGAGCTGGCCAACCGCGCCGCGGCCATGGCCGGGTTCGACGGCTTCGTGCCGGATGCCTGCCTGGTCAACCATTACCTGCCGGGCGCCCGCCTGAGCCTGCACCAGGACCGCGACGAGCAGGACTTCGGCCAACCGATCGTGTCGGTGTCGCTGGGCTTGCCGGCGGTGTTCCTGTTCGGTGGCCTGCAGCGCGCCGACAAGACCCAGCGCATCCCACTGAGCCATGGCGATGTGCTGGTCTGGGGTGGCGAGGACCGCTTGCGCTTTCACGGCGTGCTCCCGATCAAGCCCGGCGTGCATCCGCGCCTGGGTGAACGGCGGATAAACCTGACCTTGCGCAAGGCCGGTGGCTGAATCGGACCAACGGCCCGTCACCCGGCGCAAACAGGATGAACGCGCATGAAACACGTTGAACATCTTGGCCAGGCAAGCTTCAAACGATATGCCATGCCCTCTTCAGCCTGGAGCCCGCCATGCCCTGCCAACCTTGTTCCCCTCCCCCTCACAGCGGAGCCGCGCGCCCATGAAAATGCCCTGCCGCGCGCCCAATTCCTCACTGCAACTCGATTACGTACGCGACACCCTGTTCGGCCCGGTGGCACAAAGCGTGGAATGCCAGTGCCAACTCGCTGCCCTCAACCTGCAAGGCCGCCCGGGCCTGCGCCTGCACATCTGCCCGCCGCTGCCCGACAAGGTCGACCGCGCTCACAGCGTGGCCTTCGTCTGGGACGGGCGCAGCTACCACGGAGTGGTCCGCGACCAGGGCAAGTGCGGTGATGGCGGCCTCAACCTGCTGCTGGAACTGCTGTAAGACGATCAACGGCGATCACCCCGGCTGAACCCAGCGGGCGCGGCACGTCTCCATAGCAAAAGGGCCCACATCTGCCGGAGAACGCGGAGAACGCCAATGAACAGTCCGTTGCTCAAGCTCTTCACTCACCCCGCCGACGCCTGGCTGGATATTCGCCGGGCCGAGGAAGACCACCCGCAGCAATATCTGCCGCGCCTGCTAGCCCTGGCACTGATCCCCGCCGTGTGTTTGTTCGTCGGCACCACCACCTTCGGCTGGAGCCTGGCGGCCGAGGAACGGGTGCGCCTGAGCATGGCCAGCGCCGCGCAACTGGCTGGCCTGCTCTATGCCACAACGGTCGTCGGGGTGATGTTGATGGGCACGATGATCCGCTGGATGTCGCGCGGTTTCGATGCGCAGCCCAGCCTCAACCAGTGCATCGGCTTTGCCGCCTACTGCGCCACGCCATGGTTCTTTGCCGGGGTGGTCGGCCTGCTGCCGATCCGCTGGCTGGCGCTGGCGGCGCTGGTGGCAGCCTCGGCCTATGCCAGTGTGTTGCTGTATGGCGGGTTGCAGACCTTCCTGCGCCTGAAGAAGGAACAGGCCATGCTATTCGCGACCTGCGTGTGGGGGGTGGGGTTGCTGCTGCTGGTGACCATCCTGGTGGCGATGATCCTGTTCTGGTTCAACGGCCTGATGCCGGAATATGTGCGCCCGGCCAGCCTGGGCTGACCGGGGCGCGACAGGCGCCTCAGGCAATCGCCTTGAGTGGCGCCGGGTGGCTGTCACGCAGCGCGTGCAGCTGCCCCACCAGGTTGACCAGGTCGCGGCAACTGTTGAGGCTTTGCAGCGGGACCCCGCTCAGGGTCACGCCCTCGTCGAGACTCTGGCCCTGACCCAGGCGGATGGTCAGGTTGGCGCCGTCCGTGCAGCTGACTTCGCAACGGTCGGGCAGGCAGGCCTGCTCGATCATCTGCCGCATTTCTAGCATCGAAACTCCTATCAACGACATGGTACGACCCTCTCTTTGGGATGGCCTGTTGTGTGAGTACGCCTTTGTCGGGCGAGGCGCCAATTGATATTGCGCATGCCGGGGCAGGCGTCCATGCGCCTTGGCAATGATCATGCAGGGAATCCTCTAGCACCTTAGTGGAAGATTGCCTGCGCAGTTCGAGTGTTCGAACGCAATGGCAAACTTAGCGACGAGCGGTGCCGGCAGGCCCCAGCGATGCCCACAGATGCTGCGCCGCATAGGCTCGCCACGGTCGCCAGGCCAGGGCTCGTTGCGCCAGTTGGGCGTCGTCGCCTTCAAGCAGGCGCAACGCCTTGACCAGCGCCACGTCGCCCAGCGGCAAGGCATCGGCCGCGCCGGCCTGGCGCAACGCCAGGTAGTGCGCGCTCCAGGGGCCGATCCCCTTGAGTTGGCACAGGTTGCGCAGCAGTTGATCCAGCACTTGCCCGGGGCGTAGCAGCCGGGGCTCGGCCAGCAAGGCACTGGCCAGCGTGCCCAGGGTGGCGGCGCGCGCCCGCGGCATGCCCATATCCTCGAACTGGGCAGCCGCCAATACCGGCAGCGCCGGAAACACGTGGCTCAGGCCCGGTGCGGGCCAGCGCAGGGGCACGCCGTGGCGTTGCACCAGGCGGCCGGCCAGGGTCATGGCCCCGGCCACACTGACCTGCTGGCCCAGCACAGTGCGCATGGCCTGCTCGCAGGCGTCCCAGCCTTGTGGCACGCGCAGGCCTGGGCGCTCCTGTAGCAGGCGGGCCATCAGCGGATCGCGGGACAGTTCGGCATTGATGCGCGCGGGGTCGGCATCAAGGTCGAAGACCCGCCTCAGCCTGGCGGTCAGGCCGGGTAGCGCGTGGGCCGGGACGCCCTCAAGGCGGACCCGCAGGTACTGGCTACCCGAAGGTGTGGCGTGCAAGACGGCGTGGCGGCCGGCAATTACCAGGGTACGGCGGTAGGTGCCGTCGAGGCAGGTCTCGATGCCGGGGATGCAGCGGGCAGCGAGGAAGGCCAGGGTCGAGGGCCAGTGGTAAGGGGCGCGGTAGCGCAGCCACAAGGTGTGGTGGCCGGGGGTGGGCAATGATCGGCGCACGGCGTGCAAGGGGGTGAGCTTGGGCATGGCTGCATCATGCCAGCAAATGTAATACCTGTACCGGCCCTATCGCCGGCAAGCCAGCTCCCACAGGTACAGCGACAATCTCGAGAGCATCGCTGTACCTGTGGGAGCTGGCTTGCCGGCGATAGGGCCGGACAAGCCATTCAATCAACCAGGATCAATGCGCCGCACCGTCCCGTGCATCCTGCATCTGCCCGAACCGCCCGGCATGGAAATCGTCGAACGACTCGGCAATTTCTGCCTGACTGTTCATCACGAACGGGCCATAGCCCACGATCGGCTCGTCGATCGGCTCACCGCTGAGCAGCAGCAGGCTGGCACCTTCCAGCGCTTCGACGGCAACATCCTCACCGCCGCGGTCAAGCAACACCAGGCTGGATGGGCCGGCTTCGCGCTCGCCGTTGATCCGCACATTGCCGCGCAACACCACCAGCGCCGCATTGCGCCCGGCGGCAACCGGCAGCTGCAAGGTTGCACCGGCATTCAGGCGCATGTCCCAGACATCCATGGCGGTAAAGGTTCGCGCCGGCCCCGAATGCCCACGATATTCACCTGCAATCACCCGCAGGCTGCCGCCCTCGCCGTCCAGCGCCACCACCGGGATGTCCTCGGCCAGCAGCGTCTGGTAGCCAGCCGCTGCGCGCTTGTCGCGTGCCGGCAGGTTGACCCACAGCTGTACCATCTCCAGCGTACCGCCAGTGCGGGCGAAGCCTGGGGAGTGGAACTCTTCATGGATGATGCCGTTGGCAGCAGTCATCCACTGCACGTCACCGGGGCCGATCAAGCCGCCAGCGCCGGTAGAGTCGCGGTGCTCCAGTTCGCCCTGGTAAACGATGGTCACGGTCTCGAAGCCGCGGTGCGGGTGCTGGCCAACGCCGCGCCGCGCACTGGTCGGGGTGAAGTCATGAGGGCCGGCATAGTCCAGCAGCAGGAACGGGCTGATCTTGCTGGCCAGGTTGTCGTAGGTGAACAGGCTGCGCACCGGGAAACCATCACCTACCCAGTGGGCGTGGGGGCTGCGGTGAATACCCAGAATCGTTTTCATGAGAAGGCTCCTCTCTTGGTTGAGATAACCTTATCAATGATGCCAATCAGGCGGTAGCAGGCTTGTTTGGCATTCATCGTTCCACCCATGGAACAGTCAGCCTTGCAAGAAACCGAGCACCTGTTCGGCAGCAATGACCGGGTCTTCCTGCATGAAACAATGCCCACCTGCAACTTGCCTGGCGGTCACCTGAGGGTTGAGCGCCGCCAGGCGGCTCACCGAATGGGGCACGAAGGGGTAGGTGTGCTCGCCGTACAGCACCCGCGTGGGCGTGCGGATCGCCGTCAGGCTTGCCCACATGCGCTTGGGGAAGGAACTGAAGATTTCCACTTCGCGGCTGGGCCGGCACTTGAGCACCACCGCTTCGCCACAGTCGCCGATGGCATGCTCGACGTAGGCCCGCAGCGCCGCATCGGTCCACCCCTTGAAGATACCCCGCCCATGCAGCGAAGCCAGGGCTGCCTCGCGGTCGGGCCAGTGGCTGCGACGGCTGGCGGCCTTGCGCGCCAGGGCGTGACGCTGATGCAAGCCGACCAGGGCTGCCACCCCCATCACACCCAGCATGCGCCGGCTGAACAGTACCGGGTCGAGCAGCACGGCACGCGTGAACAGTTGCGGTTCACTGGCCAGGATCAGGCCGGTGAGCACGCCACCGAAACTGTGCCCGACGGCAAAGCGCGGTACGTCGCCATACTCGCCCCGCCCGGCTGCGAAAGCCTCCACCGCCAGCGCAGCGGTGCGGTTCCAGCCACGAAACACCCCGCCATGGTCGCTGTCACCATGGCCCTGGACATCGCTGAGCCACAGGTCGAAATGTTCGCCCAGGCGCATCAGCAATGGCTGGTAGGCAAGGCAGCAGAAGCCGTTGCCGTGCAGAAAATGCAGCAGCGGCTTGCCACTGGCCGGGGTTCGCCAGCCACGCAGGGTGAAGCCTTCGGCGCATTCGTGGGACCAGGGGATCAACTGCATCGGCTTGCTGTACTCGCGGGGTCAGGAAAACGCCGATTCTACAAACAGCAGCGGGTACAGTGAAATCACCAGCAACAAGGCCATCAGGACATTGAACAGCATCAGCCAGCGCGGGTTCTGCAACAGGTTGCGCAGGGCGCTGCCGAACATCACCCACACCCCCACGCTGGGCAGGTTGACCAGGGCAAACAAGGCGGCGATGACAATGACGTTGGTCACATAGCCTTGCGCCGGCGTGTAGGTGGTGATTGCACCGACTGCCATCACCCAGGCCTTGGGGTTGACCCACTGGAATGCCGCCGCCCCCCAGAAGCCCAGCGGTTTGCGGGCACTGGACGAGGCTGTGCCGACCGGCCCGGAGGTGGCGATCTTCCAGGCCAGGTACAGCAGGTAGGCGGCACCGGTGTAACGCAATACCGTATACAGCGCCGGCCAGGCTTTGAACACCTCGCCCAGGCCCAGGCCGACAGCCAGCACCATAACCATGAAACCGACGCTGATCCCCATGGCGTGCGGGATGGAGCGGCGCACACCGAAGTTGACGCCCGAGGCCAGCAGCATGGTGTTGTTGGGGCCAGGAGTGATGGAAGACACGAAGGCGAACAGCACGAAGGCGGTCAGCAGGTCGGAAGAGGCAAGCATGGCGGGCAATCCACTTTTTTTTATGGGTGCTGTCACACTAACGGAGTCGCCCTCCTCTGCGACCGATACAGTTTCACTAAATTGTGTAGATACACATCGCTGTACCGCTACCATCAGATCAAGGAAGCCGTCCCATGAGCCTCACCATCCGTCCTGCCGTTCGCGCCGACGCCGAGCAGATACTTGCCTTCATCACCGAACTGGCAGAGTACGAACGCGCCCGCCACGAGGTAATCGCGAGCGTTGCCGATATCGAGCACAGCCTTTTTGGCGAGGGCAGCACCGTGCATAGCCTGATGTGCGAGCGCGATGGCCGGGCAATCGGTTTTGCCGTGTATTTCTACAGCTACTCTACCTGGCTCGGGCGCAACGGCATCTACCTGGAAGACCTGTACATAACGCCCGAGCAGCGCGGCGACGGTGCCGGGCGGCAATTGCTGCGGCACATCGCCCGCGAGGCGGTGGCGAAGAATTGCGGGCGGCTGGAATGGAGCGTGCTGGACTGGAACGAGCCGGCGATCGGCTTTTATCAGAAGCTGGGCGCCGAAGCACAGGATGAGTGGGTGCGCTACCGGCTGGATGGGGAGAAACTGGCGGCGTTTGCCCGGGGCTGACCGGGGCCGCTTTGCGGCCCTTCGCGGGCTTGCCCGCTCCCACAGGAACCGCGTATTTTCTGAGCCTAGCGCTAAACCTGTGGGAGCGGGCAAGCCCGCGAAGGGCTGCAAAGCAGCCCCAATAAAGCCGGCAAACGTTATCTGACCGGCATAAGGGCAAGCCCGCTCTCTTTGCACATAACTCAGCCGCTCCCACAGAGTACCCGCAGCGCCCGCAAACTCGATTCTGGCAATTGACGGCAGCCCCGCCCCATGGTCTCCTTATGCCTTGCGTTCAGGTGCCCCCGATGGGGGTGAAACGGGAAACCGGTGCGTCACAGGCCCTCCAGCAGGGCCGGACAAGGCCGGTGCTGCCCCCGCAACGGTAAGCGAGCGAAGCGTCTGTACCACTGTGCCCGATCACCCGGCATGGGAAGGTGACGCCTTCCAGGAGCCTGGCTCCTCCTCGCAAGCCCGGAGACCGGCCTGGCGTTCATGAACACCCCGCGGTGGGCGGGCGCTGTTGCATTCCCCTGGGCTGCCACGCTCGGGGCTGCCGCGCTTGCCCGTTGCCCACAAAAAGCAGAGGAACGCGTCATGCCCGTCACCAGCGCCAAGCAACACAGCATCACCACCCCCGTCACCCTCAGCCAGCGTGTCGTCATCGCCGTCGGCGCCAGCCTGCTTGGCCTGTGCCTGGTGTATTTCGCCGGCTTCTCGCACATCGAAGCCGTGCACAACGCCGCGCACGACACCCGCCACAGCGCCGCCTTCCCCTGCCACTGAGTACGCCCGATGATCACACGCATTGCCCGTACCGCGGGCTTCAGCGGGTTACTGGCGGCCTTGCTGCTGACCTTGCTGCAAAGCTTCTGGGTCGCCCCGCTGATCCTCGAGGCAGAAACCTACGAATCCTCGACCCCGGTCGCCCAGCACGAGCATGCCGGCGAAGTGGCCGCCCATGAACACAGCGCCGAAGCCTGGTCGCCGGAAGACGGCTGGCAGCGGGTGCTGTCCACCACTGGCGGCAACCTGGTGGTCGCGGTCGGCTTCGCCCTGATCCTCACCGCCCTGTACAGCCTGCGCGAACCCAAGCGTGCCGGCACCGGCGCACTGTGGGGCCTGGCCGGCTTCGCCGTGTTCTGCCTGGCCCCGACCCTGGGCCTGCCGCCGGAACTGCCAGGTACTGCAGCCGCCGACCTGGGGCAACGCCAGGCCTGGTGGATCGGCACCGCCAGCGCCACCGCGCTGGGCCTTGCACTGCTGGTGTTCGCCCGCCACTGGGCGCTGAAGGCGCTGGGCGCCGTGCTGCTGGTCATTCCCCATGTGATCGGTGCGCCGCAACCCGAGGTGCACGAGAGCCTGGCCCCCGCCGCACTGGAAACCCAGTTCAAAGTGGCCTCCTGGCTGACCAACGCCGCCTTCTGGCTGGCCCTGGGCCTGCTCAGCGCCTGGCTGTTCCGGCGCTCCAGCCAGGCCTGATGCCTGCCTTTTACGCCGGCTTCGGCTGCCGCCGGGGTTGCCCGGCGGATACGCTGGAAACCTTGCTACGCCAGGCCCTGGCCAACCAGGGCCTGGCGTTGGCCGGCCTGCACGGTATCGCCAGCATCAGCCTGAAGGCCGACGAACCCGGCTTGCAGCAACTGGCCGAACGCCTCGGCGTGCCCTTGGTGTTGTACGATACCGCGCAGTTGCAACCCTACGAACTCCAGCTCAGCCACCGCTCCGCCGCTGCCCATGCCCACTGCGGCTGCTGGGGCGTGGCGGAGAGCGCGGCACTGGCCCTGGCCAGCCAGCGGCTCGGCACGGCCAGGTTGCTGCTGACGCGCCAGGTACTGGGCCCGGCTACCCTCGCCCTGGCCTGTTGAACGTTTCCCCTCTTTCCTGCAAGGACTTTCCATGACGGTCTACTTCATCGGCGCCGGCCCCGGCGACCCGGAACTGATCACAATCAAGGGCCAACGGCTGATCCGCCAGTGCCCGGTGATCATCTATGCCGGTTCGCTGGTGCCGGCCGCCGTGCTCGAGGGCCACCAGGCCGAGACCGTGATCAACAGTGCCGAACTGCACCTGGAACAGATCATCGCCGCCATGCGCAGTGCGCATGAGCAAGGCCTGGATGTGGCCCGGGTACACAGTGGCGATCCCAGCCTGTACGGCGCCATCGGCGAGCAGATCCGCCATCTGCAGGCGCTGGGCATCGATTACCAGATCATTCCCGGGGTCACCGCCACGGCGGCCAGCGCCGCCCTGCTCGGCTGCGAACTGACCCTGCCCCAGGTAGCGCAGACCGTTATCCTTACCCGCTATGGCGACAGTTCGCCGATGCCGCCCGGCGAGCAACTTGGCGACCTGGCGCGCCACGGCAGCACCCTGGCAATTCACCTGGGGGTCAAGCACCTGTCGCGAATCGTCGAAGAACTGCTGCCGCACTACGGCGCGCACTGCCCGGTGGCGGTGGTGCATCGCGCCACCTGGCCGGACCAGGACTGGGTGCGCGGCACCCTCGGCGATATCGTCGAACGCGTCGCGGCCAAGGGCTTCCGGCGCACGGCGCTGATCCTGGTCGGCCATGTGCTGGGCGACACACCGTTTGCCGAATCGGCCTTGTACCGCGCCGGGCATGCCCACCTCTATCGCCCTGGCGACTGAGCATTGCCAGGTTCGCCACGGGCGTAGCAGACTCCGGTTTCCCGCCTGCAAACAGGAGTCATGCCCATGCTGGACCTACGCCCAAACTGCGAGTGCTGCGATACCGACCTGCCGGGTGACAGCCCCGATGCGCTGATCTGCTCCTTCGAATGCACCTTCTGCCGTACCTGCGCCGAAACCCGTTTCCAGGGCCGCTGCCCGAACTGCACCGGCCAGTTGCTGGCACGCCCGACACGGGTCGGCCAGGCGCTGGCCAACAACCCTGCCTCGACCCAGCGCGTGAGCAAAGCACACTCCGCCTGCGCGTAAGCTACTTCAAAACATTCAAAAAACAGACATCGCCGCTTTGCCAGGGTGATGTCTTTCCTATTTTTTGTAGGACTTTTCAACAACAAGTGCGGAGACTTTCAACACTTCTATACTCGGCATTACCAAATTTCGGGAATGGTCGTATCGTGCAGCGCTTCCGATAACCCCACTTGCAGACGTATTCCTGAGTGATCCAGGAAGCGGACCACATCCTGACAGGAGTTTTCTTCATGACTACCGTGCTGATCGTCGACGACCACCCCATCGTCCGGTTGTCCTTGCGCATGTTGCTCGAACGCGAGCGCTTCCGTGTCGTCGGCGAGGTCGCCAATGGCAGCGAGGTGGCGCAAGTAGCCCGAGACCTGCGCCCGGACGTGGTGATTCTCGACATCGGCCTGCCCGGCCTGGATGGCATGGAAGTGATCAAGCGCCTGCAATGCCTGGAGCCGGCGCCCAAGATCATGGTGCTGACCGGTCAGGCCACCGACCTGTATGTGCGGCGCTGTCTGGATGCCGGCATCGGCGCTTTCGTCACCAAGGAAGAAGACCACGAAGCGTTGCTGTTTGCCCTGAAGGCCCTGGTCAAGGGCTACTCGACCTTTCCGCAGATGTCGGTCAACAGCAACTCGCTGGAAAGCGAGCCGGTGCGCCTTGCGAGCCTGTCCAACCGGGAAATGGAAGTGCTGCGACGCCTGGCGCGCGGCGAGAACAACAAGAATATCGGCACCTGCATGAACCTCAGTGCCAAGACCATCAGCACCTACCGGGGCCGCATCATGGAAAAGCTCAAGACCGAATCGCTGGTTGAGATGGTCGACCTGGCCAAGCGCAACAGCGTCTATTGAGCGCTCGGTGGCAATGAAGCGCCTGCTGGCAAGCGCCCTTCTGGTCATCGGCCTGGCCAGTTCCGGCGCGCTGCTGGCCAACAGCGAACCCCGCCAGTTGCTGGCACGCTCGGTCAGCGCCGCCGCCCCGCTGGCGCTGTCCAGCGAAGAGCGGCAATGGCTCCAGCAACGCCAGCACCTGGTGCTTGGCAGCTCGCGGCCCGACTACCCACCGCTGGAAATCAATGTCAGCCAGCGCGACTATGAAGGCCTCAGCGCCGATTACGCTGGCATCATCGCTGAACAGCTGGGCACCACCATCGAAGTACGACGCTACGACAGCCGCCACGAAGCCATCGCTGCGCTACGCGACGGCCGTATCGACCTGCTGGGCAGCTCCAACGCCTTCGAGGCAGCGGATGCCCAGCTCAGCCTCAGTGCGAGCTACGCCGACGACCTGCCGGTCATCGTCACCCGCGAGGGGCACAGCTTGAAGAGCACCCCCGACCTCGCCGGCCTGCGCCTGGCCATGGTCGATCATTACCTGCCGGCCAGCAGCGTCCGCAGCCTGTACCCCAAGGCGCAACTGAGCCTGTATCGCTCGACCCTGGCCGGGCTGGCCGCCGTCGAACTGGGCGAGGCCGACGCCTACCTGGGCGATGCCATCAGTACCGACTTCGCGATTGGCAAGAGTTACCAGGGCACACTGAAGATCGACCACTTCTGCCAGGTTGCCCCCGGGGCGTTTGCCTTTGCCCTGGCCAATGACAACCCGCGTCTGCGCCAGTTGGTCGACAAGGCGCTGGCGCGCATCAGCGAAAGCGAACGCCTGAACATCCTGCGCCGCTGGAGCAGTGGCAACACCAGCCTGCTGCTGCAACGCCACCTCACCGCCCTGACCGCCGAAGAAGAAGCCTGGATCGCCGCCAACCCCAGCATCAGCGTGCTGGTCAACACATCGCTGGCACCACTGACCTTCAATGACGCCCAGCACCGCCCCAGCGGCATTACCCTCGACCTGCTCAAGCAGATCTCGCTGCGCACAGGGCTGCATTTCAAGCCGGTCGAAAGCCCGTCGGCGCAGGCAATGGTCGAGCGCCTGGCGCGCGGTGATGCGCAGATGATCGGCGCATTGGGCTATAGCGCGGACCGTTCGAAACAACTGCGCTATACCCGCCCCTACCTGGTCAGCCCGCGGGTGCTGGTCACCCGTGGCGACAATGCATTACCGGCGCAGGCCATGGCGCTGGATGGCCAGCGCATCGCCCTGGTGCGCGGCTCGCCGCAACGGGCCGTGCTGCAACAACGCTACCCGCAGGCCAGGATGGTCGAAGTGGACAACCCGCTCGGCCTGATGGAAGCCGTGGCCAACGGTGCCGCCGACGTTGCCTTGAGCAGCCATATCAATGCCGCCTACTACATCAGCCATGTGTTCAAGGACCGCCTGCGCATTGCCAGCGTGCTCGACGACGACCCGGCCATCGCCGCCTTCGCCGTGGCCGCCGACCAGCCGCAGCTGCAGGCAATCCTCGACAAGGCGCTGCTGAGCATTCCACCCGAAGAGCTGGACCAGTTGATCAACCGCTGGCGCACCACCACCCTGGTGAGTGACAGCCCTTGGCGCGACTACCGCACCCTGGCCTTGCAGGTGCTGGTGCTGTCGGCCTTGCTGCTGGCCGGGGTGGTGTTCTGGAACAGCTACCTGCGCAAACTGATCAACCAGCGCACCGAGGCCCAGCATGCACTGCAAGCGCAGCTGGCGCTCAGCCGCGGCCTGCTCGAGCAACTGCGCCAGGCCAAGGACGACGCCGAACAGGCCAGCCAGACCAAAAGCACCTTCCTGGCCACCATGAGCCATGAAATCCGTACCCCGATGAATGCCGTGATCGGCCTGCTGGAGTTGGCCCTGGAAGACAGCCGCGGCGGCCGTTGCGACACCCAGACCTTGCAGACCGCCCACGATTCGGCCATCGGCCTGCTTGAGCTGATTGGCGATATTCTCGACATTTCCCGCATCGAATCCGGGCACATCACCCTGCAGCCGGTGCCCACCAACCTGGTCGAACTGGTACGCGCCACCGTACGGGTGTTCGAAGGCAATGCACGGGCCAAAGGCCTGCACTTGCACAGCGAGCTGCCCGCTGCGCCGGCCTGGGTACTGGCTGATCCGCTGCGCCTCAAACAGGTCTTGTCCAACCTGATCAGCAACGCCATCAAGTTCACCGACCGCGGCGAAGTCCAGGCCAGCCTGCTGCTCTCGCCCGCCAACAATGACAGCCTGGCAGTGGAACTGAATGTGCGAGACACCGGTATCGGCATCGGCCCAGCCGACCAGGCCCGGCTGTTCAATGCCTTCGTCCAGGCCGACGGCCCCCGGGCACGCCAGGGTGCCGGCCTGGGGCTGGTCATCAGCCGCACCCTGGCCGAGTTGATGGGCGGCACCTTGAACCTGCAGAGCGTCGAAGGCGTAGGTACCAAGGTGCAGGTCTGCGTGCGGCTGCCCGCGTGCGCAGCACCGGTACAGGTCGAACAGCACGCCCCGGAGCTGGAAAGCAGCAGCGGCCCGCTGAACATACTGGTGGTCGACGACTACCCCGCCAACCTGCTGCTGCTGGAGCGGCAGCTGCATACCCTGGGGCATCGGGTGACGCTGGCGGAGAACGGGGAAATCGCGCTGGCACGCTGGCAGGCAGCGCGCTTCGACCTGGTGATCACCGACTGCAGCATGCCGGTCATGGACGGCCACGAACTGACCCGCCGCATCCGCAGCCTCGAGGGCGAACGCGGCCTGGCGGCATGCCGCATTCTCGGCGTCACCGCCAACGCCCAGGCCGAGGAGCGTACCCGCTGCCTGGCCAGCGGCATGGACGAATGCCTGTTCAAACCCATTGGCCTGCGTACGCTCAAGGCCCACCTGCCCCACGCTCACCCCCGGCAACAGCCGCCAGCGCGCCGCGACAGCGGGTTCAACCTTGGCGAACTGCGGCACCTGACCCAGGACGACGAACAGCTGACGCGGAATCTGCTGGAACAGCTGGCACAAAGCGTCAGCGAAGACCTTGCGACCTTGCGCGCACTGGCAGCCGATGCCCCCGGCGAGGCTGTGCGCGCCCTGGCTCACCGGATCAAGGGCGGGGCGAAGATGCTCAAGGTACGCACACTGGTCCACGATTGCGAAGCCATCGAACAGGCCCACGGCCAAGGCCTGCCAACGGTTGACCTGCGCCTGCAATTGCAGGCCAGCCTGGAGACCCTGCTGGACGAGTTGGGCGATGCGCTCAATGCAATTGCAGCGTCGAACTGATCTGGCTGATGGCGTTTACCACGTGCCGTGAACCCTGCTGGATTTCCATGATCACCGTGCCGGCCTCATTGGCCAGCGCCACGCCATGATCGGTGCGTTTCAGGCTTGACTGCATGCTGGCCACGGCCAACAGCGACAGGTCGTGGTTCTGCCGCACCACGTCGACGATTTCCACGGTGGCCTTGCTGGTTCGCGCCGCCAGGCTGCGCACCTCGTCGGCCACCACGGCAAAACCGCGCCCGTGCTCGCCGGCGCGGGCCGCCTCGATGGCTGCGTTCAAAGCCAACAGGTTGGTCTGGTCGGCAATGCCACGGATGGTCAGCACTATCTGCCCGATTACATCCGACTGCTTGCTCACCGCATCGATACTGCGTGCCGCGTCGTTGAGTTCATGGGAAATCTGCTCGATCACCTGTACCGCCTGCTGTACCACCTCGGTGCCCTTGCGCGCGCAGGCATCGGTCTGTACCGAACTGGCATGGGCAGCATCGGCCGCGCTTTGCTGGGTGCTGACCTGGCGGGTGATGTCGCTGGCGAACTTCACTACCTTGTACAAGCGGCCCTTGCTGTCGAAGATCGGGTTGTAGGAGGCCTCCAGGTAGACCGTCTGGCCATGTTTGTCGACACGCTCGAAACGGTGCGAGTGGTACTCGCCGCGGTTGAGCGATGCCCAGAACTCGCGGTACTCGGCCGATTCGCGCTCATGCGCCAGGCAGAACAGCCCGTGATGGCGACCGACCACCTCGTCCAGGCGATAGCCCATGGTGTCGAGGAAGTTCTGGTTGGCCTTGATCACCCGGCCTTGCGGGGTGAATTCGATCACCGCCATGGAGCGGCTGATGGCCTTGAGCAGGCTTTCGCTCTCGTGCTCCTCCATCACCCGCTGGCTGATGTCGGAAGCCACCTTGATCACGCTGGTGACCTGGAGCTGCTCGTCCAGTACCGGCATGTAGCTGGCTTCCAGCCAGACTTCGCGGCCGGCCTTGTCGATGCGCTCGAAGGTACCGCTGATGGCCTTGCCCTGCCCCAGTTCACGCCACAGTTGCTGGTATTCGGCGCTTTTCGCGTAGCCAGGGTCGCAGAACAGCCGGTGGTGCTTGCCGCGCAACTCCTCGGCGCTGTAGCCCATGGCCTGGCAGAAGCGCTCATTGGCATCGAGGATCGTGCCGTCGGGGGTGAACTCGATCATTGCCATGGAGCGGCTGATCGCCGCCAGCTTGGCCTGCAAGCTGGCCAAGGCCTCATGACTGCGCTGGATCTCGACCAGATCGGACTTGCGGTGGAAATCGAACATGACGCCGGGCTCCTGTATGCGCGGTGTCCTGAGCATAGATCGCCGTTAGCGCCATGCAAGCACAGTGCTATCACCTTGTAATTAATGCATTCATAGTACGAAGCGCGCTTCTTGACCAGGATGGGCAAGCGCCCGGGCTCAGGAACTCTCCCGCACCATCAACTCGAAGCCCAGGTCCTGCTGCGCATTCGGCACCCGCTTGCCATCGAGCAACGCCAGCAACGCCTGCGCAGCACCGCGCCCCACGGCGGCCCGAGGCGTGCGAATCGAGGTCAGCCGCGGCACCATGTGCGCCGAAGCCGGCAGGTCGTTGAAACCGACCATCGCCACCTGCCGCGGCACCTCCACCCCTTGGCGCAATGCCTGCAGCACCGCGCCCTGGGCCAGGTCGTCGTTGCAGAAGAAGATACCGTCAACATCTGGCGCCTGTTGCAGCAGCTGGCTGAACAACGCGCTGCCCAGGGCAATGGAAGAAGGCTCCGGCGCCAGCACTTCCAGCTCGGCCGCCTGCAAGCCGGCCTCGGCCAATGCCTGGCGGAACCCTTCGGCACGCTGCATCACCCGCGGGTCGAGCTGCGCGGCAATGAACGCCAGGCGCTTGCGCCCGCGCTCGATCAGGTGGCGGGCCGCGGCGCGCCCGGCCTGCTGCTGCGAGAAACCGACCGACAACGCCCCGGCCTCGCCATTCAGTTCCATCATGTGCACACAGGGCACACCACTGGCCGCCAGCATCTGCCGCGATGCCTCGCTGCGCTCGAAACCGGTCAGCAGCATGCCGCAGGGCTGGTAGGCCAGGTAGTTGCGGATCAGGTTCTCTTCTTCGGCAAGATCGTAGTGATAGTTGCCGATCAGCACCTCGAGCCCGCGCGGGCGCATGACCTCATGAATGGCTTCCAGCGTATCGATGAACAGCTGGTTGGACAGCGACGGGATCAACACCACCACCGACTGGCTGCGCGCCGACGCCAGGGCACGGGCCGCCGGGTTGGCCACGTAGCCAAGGCTCGCTGCGGCAGCAACGACCTTTTCCACCAGCTCCGGCGCAACCGTGCTGACCCCACGCAGGGCGCGCGAGGCGGTAATCGGGGAAACCCCGGAAAGCCTGGCAACTTCTGCCAGGGTGGGACGACCTGTGGTGCGGGAGCCGGTGCGGGACATGGATGTTGTAATTTTACTACTTGCAAGGAAAGGGAACGGCCACTAAGGTAGCGCTGTCTCAGGACGCAGGCAATGTAATCTTTGGTAGCAGCCACCGCGCGCTCGCCACCAAGCGTCCATACTGCGTAAGGACAAGATCAATAACACCGGGGAGGTGGCTGTTCGTCGACGACGAGACAGCGCTATCTCACCCGCAGGAGGTACTGATGAATTCTCCCCTGTCCGCCATCGTGGTGATGGGCGTGGCCGGTTGCGGCAAAAGCTGCATCGGCGCTGCCATCGCCGCCCGAAGCGGCGGCCGCCTGATCGAAGGCGACGCTTTCCACCCTGCCGAAAACATCCGCAAGATGAGCGCTGGCATCCCCCTGGACGACAGCGACCGTGCCGGCTGGCTGGTGCGTCTCGGTCAGGAACTGCAAGCCACGACCCAGGCCGGGGAACGTCCGATCCTGACCTGTTCGGCCCTCAAGCGCCGCTATCGCGACTCCCTGCGCGATGCCATGCCCGGGCTGGTGTTCGTGTTCCTCGAACTGTCACCCGCCGAGGCGGAAAAACGCGTGCTGGCCCGCCCCGGGCATTTCATGCCGGCGAGCCTCATCGACAGCCAGTTCGCTGCCCTCGAGGCGCCACACGGCGAACCCCTGACTATCGCGCTTGACGCCACCCAGCCCATCGAAGCGCTTGCCGAAGCGGTGGACAGCTGGCTAAAGGGCCGCGGTGAGCCGGGCCTGGCACAAACCGCCTGACCCTGGCGGCTTTTCCGGCTCACCCAAGACAGCGCTACCCTGCCCCATAAGCGCAAGCAAAGTTGCAAAAAAAGCTACGCCAAAACAACGATAAGACCGAGGCCTTCAAACCATGTTCGGACTGGCTACTGATACCTTCCTGCTGCTCGACGCGCTGGTTACCATCGTCGGGCTGATCCTGCTGATCACCCACTTCAAAGTCCACCCCTTCGTCGCCCTGACCATCGCGGCCGGCTTCCTTGGCCTGACCTCCGGCATGCCGGTGGCCAAGGTCATGAAATCGTTCCAGGACGGTTTTGGCGGCGTGCTGGGCTTCGTCGGCATCGTGCTTGCCCTGGGCACCATGCTTGGCAAGCTGATGGCCGACTCCGGGGGGGCCGACCAGATCGCGCAAACCCTCATCCGTGCCTTCGGCAAGAAGAACGTGCACTGGGCGATGATGTTCGCCGCCTTCCTGGTGGGCATTCCGCTGTTCTTCGAAATCGGCTTCGTGCTGCTGATTCCGCTGGTGTTCATCGTCGCCCGGCGCTCCGGCGTGTCGCTGATCAAGATCGGCATTCCGCTGCTGGCCGGCCTGTCGGTGGTGCACGGCCTGGTGCCCCCGCACCCGGGCCCGCTGCTGGCGATCGGCATCTTCCATGCCGACATCGGCAAGACCATCTTCTATGGCCTGATCGTGGCGCTGCCTACCGCCATCATCGCCGGTCCGCTGTTCGGTAACTTCATTTCCCGCTACATCCCGGGCACCCCGTCCCAGGAGCTGATGGACCAGATCGCCAAGGAGTCCGACCAGGGCAACCTGCCGAGCTTCACCATCACCCTGGTCACCGTGCTGCTGCCGGTGGTGCTGATGCTGCTGAAGACCTTCGCCGACGTGGTGCTGCCAGCCGAGCACATCGTGCGCCAGTGGATGGACCTGATCGGCCACCCCATCACCGCCCTGCTCGCTGCCCTGCTGCTGGCCTTCTACACCTTCGGCTCGGCCCGTGGCTTCAACCGCCAGCAGATCATGAAGATGCTCGACCAGAGCCTGGCACCGACCGCGGCGATCGTGCTGATCGTGGGCGCCGGTGGCGGCTTCAAGCAGATGCTGGTAGACACCGGCGTGGGCAACGTGATCGGGCAGATGGCCGTGCAGGCGGAGATTTCGCCGATCATGCTGGCCTGGCTGGTAGCGGCGGTAATCCGCATCGCCACCGGTTCCGCGACGGTCGCCACCATCACCGGCGCGGGCATCGTCGCACCGGTGATCGACCTGGTGCCTGGGGTCAACCGTGAGCTGCTGGTGCTGGCCACCGGCGCCGGCTCGTTGATCCTGTCCCATGTCAACGACGCCGGTTTCTGGCTGGTGAAGCAGTACTTCAACATGACCGTGGCGGAAACCTTCAAGACCTGGAGCATGATGGAGACCATCCTGTCGATCGTCGGCATCATCTTCATCATGTTGCTGTCGCTGGTGGTGTAACCGTTGATCGGGGTAATGGCACCTTGAAGCTTCGGGTAGGGCCGAACGGAAGTATCAGCCCTACCCGAAGCAAAGGAGCCTGCCATGCCCCGCTCAAGCATCCTGCTGATTGCCCTGCTCGCCGCGCCATTGGCCATAGCTGCCGGCACCGGCCCCACCTATCCCGACGACCCGCACAACCCGGCGCCCAAGCCGGGCGCGGACAGCACCCTCAACCCGATCGAAAAGCCCATGCCGCGGGACACCGACCCACGCATAAAAGGCAACGACCCGGACAGCCCGCCCGCTGAACAGAATGACAACCGGGATTTGCCGGGGATGGATGGCAGTGGTTCGGAAGGTACCGAGCGGCAGGGAGCAGCCGATAATCAGCGTTGATCAATGCGCTCAAATTCTAAAAGTTGCCGCAATCCCTGTAGGAGCGGCCTTGTGTCGCGAAAGGGCTGCAAAGCAGCCCCAGCAATTTCAACTGTTGCGCATCAATCCCGGGGCCGCGTTGCGGCCCTTTCGCGACACAAGGCCGCTCCTACAAATGTCGCTCCCACGGGGGCCTCACCACTGGCGCTTGTCCGGCCTGGTCAGCCCCAGTTTCTCGATCCGGTAACGCAGCATGTCCCGCGACAGCCCGAGCATGCGCGCCGACTTGGTCACGTTCCAGTCCGTGCGGTCCAAGGTCTTGCACACCAGGTCGCGCTCCATATCCGGCAGGCTGGTGCCGGGCTCGGGTTCGTGCCGAGGCATTTCGAACACCGCAGGCGCCGCCTGTTGCACCAGCGGCTCGTCGATCAGGGTCATGCACAGGTTGAGCTGATGCGCCTGCACCACCTCGTTCGGTGCCAGCAGCACGGTCTGCTCCAGCATGTTGCGCAGTTCGCGCACATTGCCTGGCCAGCTGTAACCGAGCATCAGGTTTTCCGCCTCGGCGGAAAAGCGCAGGTTCGGCTTGCCATAACGCCGGCCATGATGGGCCAGGAAATGCCGCGCCAGCAGCAACACGTCCTGCCCGCGGGCATACAGGCGCGGTACCTTCAGGGCGATGATGCGCAGGCGGAAGAACAAGTCGCGGCGGAACTTGCCCTGCTGCACCATCTGCTCCAGGTTGCAGTTGGTAGCGCTGATCACCCGCAGGTCGACCTTGCGCTCCTTCACCGCGCCAATCCGGCGGATACTGCGGTCTTCCAGCAACTTGAGCAGCTTGGCCTGCAGCACCAGGTCCATCTCGCCAATCTCGTCGAGGAACAAGGTGCCGCCATCGGCAGCCTCCACCAGGCCCACCCGGCGCTCCTTGGCATCGGTGAAGGCGCCCTTCTCGTGGCCGAACAGCTCGGCCTCCAGCAGGTTGGCCGGGATCGAGGCACAGTTGAACTCGATGAACGGCCCCTTGCTGCGCGAACCATCGAAATGCAGGGCGCGGGCCACCAGCTCCTTGCCGGTACCGGTCTCGCCTTCGATCAGCACCGGTGGCAAGTCGTCGCTGGCCATGCGCCGCTCGGCATCCAGTACCTGGCGCAGGGTGTGCTTGAGGGTGAGCATCGTCGGTGATTCGCCGATCAACGCCTGCAACCCGGACTTCTGCGCCTCGCGCTCCTGGTAGAACGACAACGTGCGTTCCATGCGCTCGGCAGCCAGCGCCTTGTCCAGGGTCAGCTTGAGCTCGGCCAGCACCACCGGCTTGGTCAGGTAATGGAAGGCGCCCTCCTTCATTGCCTGCACGGCATCTTCGACATTGCCGTAGCCGGTCATCATGATCACTTTCAGGTCCGGCACCTGCGCCACCAAGGTACGCAGCAGGTCGTGCCCGCTCATGCCCGGCAGCGAGTTGTCGGTCAGCACCGCATCGGGCTGGCCCCGCTTGATCTGCTCCAGCGCCAGTTCCGCGCTGTGGCACACGGTGACCTCGAAGCCCTTGAGGCTGAGGTAGGTGCGAATGTTGTCGGCGAGAATTTCATCATCCTCGACTACCAGGATGCTGTGCTCCATGGTCCCCTCCCGCTGCGATATTGAATGTGAGGCTGACGCGGGTTCCTTCCTCTTCGCGGCTGCTCAAGCTGACCGAGCCGCCAAAACGTTCCATGATGCGTTTGACCAAGGCCAGGCCTACGCCGAGGCCGCCCTGCTTGGTGGTGTAGAACGGCTTGAACACCATCCGTTCCTGCTGTTGGCTCATGCCCTTGCCGGTATCGCTGAGGACGAACTCGGCACGCTGCCCATCCTGCACATTGACCTGGGCACGCAGCATGCCGCCTTCAGGCATGGCTTCCAGGGCATTGGAGAACAGGGTGTTGAGAATTTGCGTAAGCTGTAGCGGCTGGCTGGCCACCCATTGTGCCCCGGGGCCTTCGTAGCAGAAGCGCACGCCGTTGCGTTCGATCTGCTGGGCGAAGGCCAGGTGGGTGTCCTCGATGGCCGTCACCAGGTCCACGGCCTCGGCGTCGTCACTGGTCGGGCGCAGCGACACCAGCAAGTCACGCACCCAGCGCGACATGCGGTCGACCTGGCTGATGATGTCGGTGATGTTCTTCTGCGCTGCGGGGTTGGCGATTTCCTGGGCCAGTTCTGCGCTGGAGCGGATGTTGGCCAGCGGGTTGCGCAAGCTATGCGCCACCGCCGACGACATCTCGCCCAGGGCCACATAGGTTTCACTGGCCACCAGCCGATCCTGCTGCAGGTGCAGCAGCTGCGCCGCGCGGCGCACGATCCAGAACAGGCCGAAGTAGACCAGCGCCCCGCCCACCAGGGTCGAGGCCCAGATCAGCACGTAGCCGCGCTGGATGCGCCGCACCAGGTCTTGCGGCTCCTTGTAGATCTCCACCATCGCCAGCACCTGCTCGCCCTGGCTGTCGAACAGCGGGATGTAGTTCTCGATGAACAGGTAACGCGGCTCACGCTGGAACTTCTGCTCTTCGCGGTCATCGTCGGCCTGGTGGTAGCTGGCCGACACCGCCTTGCGCGAGCGGAAGGCGCGGTCGAGGTCGCCATCGGCCTCGATGCGCTTGCCGATCAGCTCCCGGTTGGTCGACCAGACGATGGTGCGGTCGCGTGCATAGACATTGGCCAGCAAGGTGTCCGGCAGGTGCTCGACATGGTCGAGGAACTCGACCCGGGTAGATTCAGCCAGGTCCGGGGTGAACTGCAGGTGCTGCTGGTCCAGGCGCGGGTCAAGCAACTCGCCCATGGTGGTGCCCGGCGGCAACTGCGAATGGCGCACTTCGGCCTGGGCCATGGCCTGGATGAACTGGGCGGTGAGCATGGCATCGCGCTCGACGCTGTCGCGCACCACGAAACGCGTCGACACATACCCCAGCCCGCCTGCCACCGAGGCGATGATCAGCAGGCTGATGACCGAGAACCAGCGCAGCAGGTTGAACTCGCGCAATGGCACGGCCACACCGCTGGCGGTAGTACTGGCCTTGCCTGGCACTTCATTATCCAGCATCTGCATCGCGTGCTTCCCGCGCAGGGCGTCCGTTCAGAAATGCATCAAGGCGACGAACAGTAGCCAATTGATAGCACTCCACCCGTGCAGCCGCAGCTGCCATTTGTCGTGTGTTGCGCTCCGCCTGTCACGTTGCAAGAACCCAGCCAGCCACCCGACTGATTTGATTAGTTGTTTATAATCAATAGGTTAATGAATTTTCCTAGATTCGCATGGAGGATGATCCCCCACATTTGGGGATTTTCACCCCAAAAACATAAGTCCTTTATAAACAAGAAGATACGAATATTTATCAATGTAAATCATGAGAATTCCATCAGCCGGAAACTCAACGAAACCCGGGTGCCATGGCCTTCACTGCTGCTGAGCCGGACGCTGCCACCAAAGCGTTCCATGATGCGTTTGACCAACACCAGGCCCACGCCCAACCCACCCTGCTTGGTGGTGAAGAAAGGCCGGAAGGCCATGCGCTGCTGCTCTTCGTTCATGCCTTTGCCGTTGTCGGACAGGCGCAGGGTCAAGTTACGCCGGTCATGGCGCACCACCTCGACACGCAACCGCCCACCCTGCTCCATCGACTCCAGGGCGTTGGCGATCAGGCTACTGAAAATCTGCCGCAGTAACACCGGGTGCCCCAGCACCTGCACCGCCGGTAACGGTTGCAGGTCCACGCTCACGCCGCCACGCGCCAGCAGCACCGCGTAGGTCTGCAGGCTTTCCTGCAATGCCAGCGGCAAATCCACCGCCACTGCCTCATCGTTGAGCGGGCGCAATGACTGCAACATCTGGCGGATCCACTGCGACATGCGGTCGACCTGGCTGATGATGTCGTTGACATTGCGCTGCGCCGGGCCGTCGTCGAACGCCTGGGCCAGCTCGGCACTGGAACGGATGCTGGCCAGCGGGTTGCGCAGGCTGTGGGCTACCGCCGAGGACACCTCGCCCAGTGCCACGTAGGTTTCGTTGCTGATCAGCCGTTTCTGCTGCACCGACAGCAGTCGCGCGGCGCGGTGCATGATGCCGTACAGGCCGACGTAGACCAGCCCGGCACCGACGGTGATCGCCAGCCAGATCAGGATCAGGCCATGCTCGATGCGCACGATCAGGTCATGGGGCTCCTTGTAGATCTCGACCATCGCCGTGACCTGCTCGCCATCGGCATCGAACAGCGGAATGTAGTTCTCGATGAACAACTGCTCGGGTGGGATGACGAACTTCTGCTCGGCGCGGGCCTGTTCGAAGTTGTGGTAGCTGGCCGAGACTCGCATCTTGTATTCGAAGGCCTTCTCCAGATCCTGGTCGCCTTCGATCAGCTTGCCGACCAGCGCCGGGTTGCTGGACCAGATCACCGTACGGTCCGGGGCATAGATGTTGGCCAGCAGCATGTCGGGCAGGTGGGCGATGTGGTCGAGGAACTCGCCACGCGCCCTGCGCCGGGCGTCCGGGTCGACATCGAGCAGGTTGGCGCGGTCGATGCGCGGGTCGAGCAGTTCACCCATGGTGCGCACATTGGGGATCGACACATGGCGCACTTCGGCATCGGCGATGGAGGTAATGAATTGCGCGGTGAGCAAGGCATCGCGCTCGATGCTCTCGTCGATGATGAAACGGCTGGAAATCAACCCCAGCCCGACCGCTACCGAGAGGATGATCGCCAGGCTGACCCAGGCGTACCAGCGCAGCAGGTTGAACGGCTTGCGTGGGGTGGCCAGTTCGTTACCGGCGGGTACTTCAATAGCGTCGGAACGAGGGGCGATGTCCATGGCGGACTCCACAACTGGGCACCTTCAGAAGGTTATAGCCCAGAGTTGGGGAAACCATCGGGTCAGCTTGGTGGCATCCGCCGAAGGGTATTGTTTTGTTTCCCGTACTGAACGCACCTGCCTTGCAAAAATCCAGATGCTCACACGGTCCCTGTGGGAGCGGCTTTAGCCGCGAACACCGGCGCAGCCGGTGCCATGCACCGCGTTGGATTCTTCGCGGCTAAAGCCGCTCCCACAGGGGTCGCGCCAGCTTTGAAAGGGGCTACAGAGGCTAATCACCCGTCAACCCCTGCAACCGGCGGTACTCCCGCAGCACATTCGGTACATAGCGCCGGGTCTCGGCAAACGGCGGTACCGCACCACGGCGCAGCACAGCTTCGGGGCCGGCGTTGTAGGCCGCCACGGCCAGGGTGATGTCATTGTCGAACAAGTTGAGCATGCGCTTGAGGTAGCGGGCCCCGCCCTGCACGTTGTCTTCCGGGTCCAGGCGGTTTTCCACGCCCATCTCGCGGGCGGTATCCGGCATCAGTTGCATCAGCCCCACGGCGCCCGCCGGTGAACGGGCCTTGGGGTTGTAGCCGGACTCGGCCTTGATCACCGCATGCAGCAACGCCGGGGGGACGTCGTGGGTACGCGCCGCGGCGGCGACCAGCTTGGCGTAGGGGCGGCCGGTGATGAGCTGCGCGTTGGCCGGGCCGGCCTGGGCCTTCGGCTCGCTGATCACCGTTTCATAGAGGCGCCCGGGTCGATGGACGTTGGTCAGTATGTAGCTGCCTTTGGCGTCGATGGAAATGTACACATCGGCCTGGGCAGCACCTGCCACCAGCCAGATCAAACCGAGAATGAGTCCACGCATGTCGGTCGCCTCTTCGTGGTACCCCCCAAATTTGGGGGATATACCCCGGAAAACCCGAGGTCGATGACCACGACGCAAGCACTGTGCCGCTTTGCATACCGCATGGTGCAAGGCGCCAGCGCAGGCGTGCACGGCTGTTGCATGGAGCCTGCAAAAGCTTGTCCCCATGCAGCGGAGGGCTTCACCATGCAGCGCAGAACCAACCCTCAACGTGGCTTCACCCTGCTTGAACTCCTGGTGGTGCTGGTGGTGCTCGGCCTGTTGGCCGGTATCGTCGCGCCCAAGTACTTCAGCCAGCTAGGCCGCTCCGAGGCCAAGGTGGCGCGGGCGCAGATAGAGGGGCTGAGCAAGGCCCTGGACCTGTACCGCCTCGAAGTCGGCCACTACCCCAGCAGTGAGCAAGGCCTCCAGGCCCTGGTGATCGCCCCCAGTGGCGAAGCGCGCTGGACCGGCCCGTACCTGCAGAAGGCCGTGCCGCAAGACCCGTGGGGCCGCCCTTACATCTACCGGCAACCTGGCGAGAACGGCGGCGAGTACGACCTGCTGTCGATGGGCAAGGACGGCCAGCCCGGTGGCGACGGGGAAAACGCCGAAATCACCAGTTGGCAGTAGGGAGAACCGCCATGCGCTACAGCCTCAAGGCCCTGGGCAGGCAGGGTGTGGTGCAGTTGCAGATCGACGCCGAGGACGCCGACCAGGCCCGCCGCCAGGCCGAGGACCAGGGCCTGCGCGTGCTCAGCCTGCGCGGCCACGGCGGCGCCTTGCGCGGCATGGCCTGGCGCCGCGAAGCAAGCTTTGACCTGGTGCTGTTCAGCCAGGAACTTTCAACCCTGCTCAACGCCGGCCTGCCGCTGATCGACGCGCTGGAGAGCCTGGCGGAAAAGGCCCCTGCAGCGGCAACGCGCAAAGTGCTCGCCGAACTGGTCCGCCAACTGTACGAAGGCCGCTCGCTGTCTCAGGCCCTGGGCCAGCAGCCACGGGTATTCCCGCCGCTGTACGTGGCGCTGGTGCAATCCAGCGAGCGTACCGGCGCGCTGGGCGACGCCCTCGCCCGCTACATCAGCTACCGCCAGCGCCTGGACCTGGTACGGCAGAAGCTGGTGGGCGCCTCGGTGTACCCGTTGCTGCTATTGCTGGTGGGTGGTGGCGTGGTGCTGTTCCTGCTTGGCTACGTGGTGCCGCGTTTCAGCCAGGTATTCGAGGGCATGGGCACCGAGTTGCCCTGGCTGTCTCGGCTGCTGATGCAGATCGGCCTGTTCCTGCATGCCCAGCAACTGCCACTGGCGTTGGGCACCCTCGGCGTGGTCATGGCGCTGTGGCTGCTGCGCCGCCAGCCACGGGTGCGGCGCTGGGCAGCCTGCCAGCTGCGGCGCCTGCCGGCACTGCACCAACGCCTGATGATGTACGAACTGGCGCGCTTCTACCGCTCGTTGGGCATCCTGCTGCAAGGCGGTATCCCCATCCTCACCGCCATGGGCATGGCCCGCGGCCTGCTCGGCAGCGCGGCGGCCCAGGGCCTGGAGCACGCCAGCCAGCGGGTCGGCGAAGGGTTGCCGCTGTCCGACGCGCTGGAGTCCGGGCAATTGGTCACGCCGGTATCGCTGCGCCTGCTGCGGGCCGGCGAGCAGTCCGGCAACCTGGGCGAGATGCTGGAGCGCTGCGCCGACTTCCATGACCAGGAAATCGGCCGCTGGGTGGAATGGTTCGTCAAGCTGTTCGAACCACTGCTGATGACCTTCATCGGCCTGCTGATCGGCCTGATCGTGATCCTGATGTACATGCCGATCTTCGAACTGGCCTCGAGCATTCACTGAATGGCCAGGCCCAGGCTTTCACGCAGGGTGGTGCCCTCGTAGGCGGTGCGGTATACCCCGCGTTCCTGCAGCAGCGGCACCACTTGCTCGGTAAAGCGGCGGAACTGCCCGGGGTGGCCGATATAGATGTTGAAACCATCCAGCGCCCGCGCCTCGAACCACTCGGCCATTCTGGCCGCTACCGTTGCCGGCGAACCGACGAAGGCCCCCGGCCGCAACTGGCGGCCGAACTCCACCGCCTGGCGCAAGCTCAAGCCCTGCTCCCGTGCCTGGTCGGCAATGCGCCTGGCGTTGGTGAAGAAGCTGCTGCGCGCGTGCTCCAGGCTTTCTTGCGGGAATGGCGCATCGAGGTCGTACTGGCTGAAGTCGTGCCAGCCGAAGTTGCGCCCGAACTCCTTGAGCGCCAGCTCGAAGCTGTGGTCCTGCTGGTGGTAATGGCGCTCGATTTCACGGGCGTGTTCGTCGGTGTCGCCGACATAGATCTCGGCCCCGGGCAATACCAGCAACTGCTCGGGGTCACGCCCCAGTCGCGCGGCGCGGCCCTTCACATCACGGTAGAACGCCTGGCCCTGCTCGATGCTGGCGGCGTGGGTGAAGATCACATCCGCCGTGGCGGCCCCAAGGTCACGCCCCTGCTGCGAATCGCCGGCCTGGAAGATGACCGGCTGGCCCTGTGGCGAGCGCTGGATGTTCAACGGCCCCACCACCGAGAAGTGCTCGCCCTTGTGGTTCAGGGCATGCATCCGGCTGGGGTCGAGGAACTGCCCGGTAGCCCGGTTGCGCGGGAAGGCGCCGTCTTCATAGGAGCGCCACAGGCCCTGCACCACGGCGACGTGCTCCTGGGCGCGGGCATAGCGGGTGTCGTAGTCGTAGTGCTCGTCACGGCCATAGTTGCCGGCGGTGCCGGCGTCGCCACTGGTGACCACGTTCCAGCCGGCGCGGCCCTTGCTGATCAGGTCCAGCGAGGCGAGGCGGCGGGCAACGTTGAAGGGTTCGTTGTAGGAAGTGGTCAGGGTGCCGACCAGGCCGATGTGGCGTGTGCTTACCGCCAGCGCCGAAAGCAGGGTCAGCGGCTCCAGGCGGTTGAGGTAATGGGACGGCGAGCCGGGGGTGATGTACTGGCTGTCGACGATGAACATCAGGTCGAACAACGCCGCCTCGGCCTGGCGGGCGATGTCGATGTACCAGTCGATGTTGACGCTGGCGTCGGCAGGCAGCTCCGGGTCGAGCCACAGGTTGTGCCGGCCAGGGCCGCCGCAGCCCATGGTCAGGGCGCCAAGCTTGATCTTGCGGGTCATGGGAAATCCTCAGTAAAGATGTTGCCAGTACCGGCCTCTTCGCGGGCACGCCCGCTCCCACAGGTACCTCACAGGTCTTGAAAACCATGCAGTCCCTGTGGGAGCGGGCATGCCCGCGAAAGGGCCGGTACAGGCGTAATCAATGCTCGAACGCCGCCGCGAACGAGGTATCGAAAAGGCTGGCCGCCGGGTAGGCCTTGATCAGCCCCAGCCCGGCAAAGAAGTCCACGGTCTTCTGCGCCTCCACGATCACCTGCGGGTTCAGCGCCGCCACATCGGTACGCGCCCTGGCAAACCAGGCCCGGGCAATGTCGCGGTCGGCACGGGTGCGCCTGGCCCAGGCATCGGCATACGCCTCGGTGTGGGCGGGGTCGCTCAGGGTCCAGTCACGGGCCTTCTTCAGGCGCTGGAGAAAATCACTGATCTGCGCCCGCTTGGCCTCCACCGCCTTGGCATTGGCCACCACGAAACTCTGTGCCGGGATCAGCCCTTCGGCCGTGGCCAGCACCCGGGCGCCTTGGCGCTCCTGCTGGGTGACATAGGGTTCCCAGGTGGCGATCACGTCCACCGAACCACCATCCAGGGCATGCGACGCATCCAGGGCGCTGAGGTAGCGCAGCTCCAGGGCGTCACGCGGCACCGCAGCCTTGTCCAGCGCGCTGAACAACAGCTGCTGGCTCCAGGAACCCTTCCAGATCGCCGCACGTTTGCCACGCAGGTCTTCGAGGCGGTGAATGTTCGAGTCCTTGCGTGCCAGGATGGCCACGCCCTCCAGGTTCTGCCGGCTGACCGCAATCACCTTGATCGGCGCACCCAGCGCACCGAGGAACAACGGCGGCGCATCGCCCAGCAGGCCGATGTCCAGGCTGCCCACGTTCAGCGCCTCGGCCACCGGCGAGCCGGCGGTGAACTGCTTCCATTCCAGGGTATAGGGCAGGTCGTCGAGCACGCCGGCCGCTTCCATCACGGCGCGGGCATTGAAGCTCTGGTCGCCAACCACCAGGGTTTGCGCGGCGGCCGCCAGGCTGAGGGAGCTGGCCAGCACACCGGCGGCCAATTGCTTGAGGTATCGCACGTTCGTCTCCAGGTACCGTCGAGGTACATAAGGCCGATCCGCGCGTGCGGTCTCGTGGTGTAGTCGCGGGGCTTGCTGTTCGTTGCGCTCATTTCAAAACAGATCAGCCAAGCTGTAAATGCATTTTTTGCATATTAGCTTATGAATATTTTTACTTTTAAGAATACTCATCGCATTTGCTAGGGTTTAACCAAACCGTCAGCCGAGCCTGAACCATGAGCCAACCCCTGCGCCTCGAGCGCCTGCGTCACTTCATCGACGCACTTTCGCAACTGCTGGACCGGGAAACCGACGAAGCCACCCTCCTCGACCAGGGCCAGGGCCTGCTGCGCAGCCTGGTCGCCCATGACGACTGGCTGCCCGAGGCGCTGGCGCAGCCGGACCCGGCCCGTTACCAGCAATACCTGCTGCATTGCGATTCGCGCCAGCGCTTTTCCATCGTCAGTTTCGTCTGGGGGCCAGGCCAGCAGACGCCGATCCACGACCACCGGGTGTGGGGCCTGATCGGCATGTTGCGTGGCGCCGAATACTCGCAAGGCTTTGTCCGTAGCGAGCACGGTGTGTTGCTACCGGCAGGCGAGCCGGTGCGCATCGACCCTGGCCACGTGGAGGCCGTATCGCCGCGCATCGGTGATATCCACCAGGTCAGCAACGCCTTCGCCGACCAGGTGTCGATCAGCATTCACGTGTATGGCGCCAACATCGGCGCCGTCAGCCGTGCCGTGTACCTGCCCGACGGCAGCGAGAAACCGTTCATTTCCGGCTATTCCAACACCCTTCTGCCCAATATCTGGGACCTGTCCAAAGAGAACCCTGCCCCATGAGTACCGTAGCCACCCGCGCCTTCCACGACATTCGTCGGGCATTGCTGGCCCATGAAGAACTGGCGCTGATCGATGTACGCGAGGAAGACCCGTTCGCCCAGGCACACCCGTTGTTCGCCGCCAACATTCCGTTGTCGAAACTGGAGCTGGAGGTGTTTGCCCGGGTCCCCCGGCGCGACACCGCCATCACCCTGTATGACGACGGCGAAGGCCTGGCGGCCCAGGCCGGCCAGCGTCTGACGGCACTGGGCTACAGCGATGTGGCACTGCTCGAAGGTGGCCTGGCGGGCTGGCGCGCAGCAGGCGGCGAACTGTTCCGCGACGTCAACGTGCCGAGCAAGGCCTTTGGCGAGCTGGTGGAAAGCGTGCGCCACACCCCATCGCTGGCAGCCGAACAGGTGCAGGCGCTGCTGGATGCCAAGGCCGATGTGGTGGTGCTCGACGCCCGCCGCTTCGACGAATACCAGACCATGAGCATCCCGGGTGGCATCAGCGTCCCGGGTGCCGAACTGGTGCTGCGGGTGGCCGAGCTGGCGCCCGACCCTGCCACCCAGGTGATCGTCAATTGCGCCGGGCGCACCCGCAGCATCATCGGCACCCAGTCGCTGGTCAACGCCGGCATCCCCAACCCGGTGGCGGCCCTGCGCAACGGCACCATTGGCTGGACCCTGGCCGGGCAAACCCTGGCCCACGGCCAGCAACGGCGCTTCGCCGAGGTTACCGACAGTACCCGTGCCGATGCCGCACAGCGCGCGCGCGGCGTGGCCGACCGCGCCGGCGTGGCCCGCCTGGAGCGCGAAGGCCTGGCCGCCTGGCAGGCTGATACCAGCCGCACCACCTACCTGTTCGACGTGCGCACGCCCGAGGAATACGCCCAGGGCCACCTGCCGGCCAGCCGCAGCGTACCGGGCGGGCAGCTGGTGCAGGAAACCGACCATGTCGCCAGCGTACGCGGGGCGCGCATCGTGCTGGTGGACGATGACGGCGTGCGGGCCAACATGAGCGCTTCGTGGCTGGCGCAAATGGGCTGGCAGGTGGCAGTGCTGGACGGTTTGTCAGCGGCAGACTTCAGTGCAGCCGGCGAGTGGCAGGCGCCGCAGCCGGCGTTGCCAGTGGTGACCGAAATCGGTGTCGAGCAGCTGGAGGACTGGCTGCAAGCGCCAGGCACCGTGCTGCTGGACTTCACCAGCAGTGCCAACTATGTGAAACGGCACATTCCAGGCGCTTACTGGGCGATCCGCGCGCAGTTGCCACAGGTACTGGAGCGCTTGCCGGTAGCCGAGCGCTATGTGCTGACCTGCGGCAGCAGCCTGCTGGCGCGCTTTGCGGCGTTGGACTTGCAGGCGCTGACGCAAACCCCGGTGTACGTGCTGGACGGCGGCACGGCGCGCTGGATTGCGGCGGGCAAGGCGCTGGAGAGCGGCGAAACGCGCTTGGCCGTGGCGCGTACTGACCGTTATCGCCGGCCTTATGAAGGGACGGACAACCCGCACGAAGCGATGCAGGGGTATCTGGACTGGGAGTTCGGCTTGATTGCCCAGCTGGAGCGCGATGGCACCCATGGGTTCCGCGTATCGAGCTGAGATTGCCGGGGTTAGCAAATGGGGCCGCTTTGCGGCCCTTCGCGGGCATGCCCGCTCCCACAGGGACCGCGCATTCACCAAATCCAGCGCCGTACCTGTGGGAGCGGGCAAGCCCGCGAACACCGGCAAAGCCGGTGCCATACCTAAACCCACTACAACAAGATCATGCCACAAATCGATGAACGCCCCACACATATCATTCATCGTGATAATAACCTTCGCCCCGTTCGATTCGTGCATCACGCGCAAGACACTCACACTCCGCCCACTACTAATACATTGGCGGAGTTCTCCATGGAACAATCACTCAAACCCTTGCGCTTCCCCCTCGCTGCCCTGGCAGTGGTGGTGATCAGCGCTTGCGGTCGAACCCCCGACGCCGTGCAGGCTCCCGCCGCGCCGAAGGTCAGTGTGGCCAAGGTGATCGAGCAACCGATCAACGAATGGGACGAGTTCACCGGCCGCCTCGAAGCCCCGGAAACCGTCGAGGTTCGCCCGCGGGTCTCCGGCCAGATCGACCTGGTGGCCTTCACTGAAGGCGCCCAGGTCAAGAAAGGCGACCTGCTGTTCCAGATCGACCCACGCCCGTTCCAGGCAGACGTCCGCCGCCTCGAAGCCCAGCTACAGCAAGCCAAGGCCACCGCCATCCGCAGCGCCAACGAAGCCCGCCGTGGCGAACGCCTGCGTGACAGCAACGCCATTTCCGCAGAACTGGCCGAATCGCGTAGCAGCGCCGCCGCCGAAGCCCGCGCCGGGGTCGACGCGATCCAGGCCCAGCTCGACCTGGCACGCCTGAACCTCAGCTTCACCCGTGTCACCGCGCCCATCAGCGGCCGCGTCAGCCGCGCCCAGTTCACCGCCGGCAACATCGTCACCGCCGATGTCACCCCGCTGACCAGCGTGGTCTCCACCGACAAGGTCTATGCCTACTTCGACGCCGACGAGCGCGTGTACCTCAAGTACACCCAGCTGGCCCGCGAAGGCCAGCGCGGCCAGAGCACCCCGGTATACCTGGGCCTGACCAACGAAACCGGCAACCCGCACCTGGGCCAGATGAACTTCGTCGACAACCAGGTCAACCCGCGCACCGGCACCATCCGTGGCCGTGCCGTGTTCGACAACAGCGACGGCCAGTTCACCCCAGGCCTGTATGCACGCCTGAAGCTGGTGGGCAGCGCCCAGTACCAGGCCGTGCTGATCAACGACGAAGCCGTGGGCACCGACCTTGGCAAGAAGTTCGTGCTGGTCATGGACAAGGACAACAAGGCCGCCTACCGCGCCGTGGAGCTGGGGCCGAAGCTGGAAGGCCTGCGCATCGTGCGCAGCGGCCTGGGCAAGGAAGACCGCATCGTGGTCAAGGGCCTGCAGCGCGTACGCCCTGGCTCACCGGTCACCCCGGAAGAGACACCGATGGCCAGCGAACAGACCCTCGCCGCCCTCGCCCAGCAGCGCCAGGCCCTGGAGGCCAGCAACCCGGCGCCGAAGGTGGCGGGCAACAACGTGAAAGTCGCCAGCGCCCAGGCGCCACGCGGTTAAGGGACCACACCGATGAACTTCTCGAAATTCTTCATTACCCGGCCAATCTTCGCCGCGGTGCTGTCGCTGGTGCTGCTGATCGCGGGTTCGATCTCGCTGTTCCAGCTGCCGATCAGCGAATACCCCGAAGTGGTGCCGCCCACCGTGGTGGTGCGCGCCAACTTCCCCGGCGCCAACCCCAAGGTCATCGGCGAAACCGTCGCCGCGCCACTGGAGCAGGCGATTACCGGCGTGGAGAACATGCTGTACATGTCCTCCCAGTCCACCGCTGACGGCAAGCTGACGCTGACCATCACCTTCGCCCTGGGCACCGACCTGGACAACGCCCAGGTGCAGGTGCAGAACCGCGTCACCCGTACCCAGCCCAAGCTGCCAGAGGAAGTGACCCGCATCGGTATCACCGTCGACAAGGCCTCGCCCGACCTGACCATGGTCGTGCACCTGACCTCGCCGGACAACCGCTACGACATGCTCTACCTGTCCAACTACGCCATCCTCAACATCAAGGACGAGCTGGCGCGCCTGGGCGGCGTGGGCGATGTGCAGCTGTTCGGCATGGGCGACTACTCGCTGCGCGTGTGGCTGGACCCGAACAAGACCGCTTCGCGCAACCTCACCGCCAGTGATGTGGTGGCTGCGATCCGCGAACAGAACCGCCAGGTGGCCGCCGGCCAGCTGGGCGCCCCACCCGCCCCGGGTTCGACCAGCTTCCAGCTGTCGATCAACACCCAGGGTCGCCTGGTCAATGAGGAAGAGTTCGAGAACATCATCATCCGCGCCGGTGCCGATGGCGAAATCACCCGCCTGAAGGACATCGCCCGGGTCGAACTCGGTTCCAGCCAGTACGCCCTGCGTTCGCTGCTGAACAACCAGCCGGCGGTGGCCATCCCGATCTTCCAGCGCCCAGGCTCCAACGCCATCGAGATCTCCGACGAAGTGCGGGCGAAAATGGCCGAGCTGAAGAAGGACTTCCCCGAGGGCATGGACTACAGCATCGTCTATGACCCGACCGTGTTCGTCCGTGGTTCCATCGAAGCCGTGGTGCACACCCTGTTCGAAGCGCTGGTGCTGGTGGTGCTGGTCGTCATCCTGTTCCTGCAGACCTGGCGTGCCTCGATCATCCCGCTGATGGCCGTGCCGGTATCGCTGATCGGTACCTTTGCCGTGATGCACCTGTTCGGCTTCTCGCTCAACGCGCTGTCATTGTTCGGCCTGGTCCTGGCCATCGGTATCGTGGTGGACGACGCCATCGTCGTGGTGGAAAACGTCGAGCGCAACATCGGCCTGGGCCTGAAACCGTTGGAGGCCACGCAAAAGGCCATGGGCGAAGTGACCGGGCCGATCATCGCCACCGCCCTGGTGCTGTGCGCCGTGTTCGTGCCTGCCGCGTTCATTTCCGGCCTGACCGGGCAGTTCTACAAGCAGTTCGCCCTGACCATCGCCATTTCCACGGTGATCTCGGCATTCAACTCGCTGACCCTGTCGCCGGCCCTGGCTGCCGTGCTGCTGAAGGACCACCATGCGCCCAAGGACCGTTTCTCGCGGTTCCTGGAAAAACTGCTGGGCAGCTGGCTGTTCGCCCCGTTCAACCGCTTCTTCGACCGCGCTTCCAACCGCTACGTCGGCGGCGTGCGTCGGGTCATCCGCTCCAGCGGCATCGCCCTGTTCGTGTATGCCGGCCTGATGGGCCTGACCTACCTGGGCTTCTCGTCCACCCCGACCGGTTTTGTACCGGCCCAGGACAAGCAGTACCTGGTGGCGTTCGCCCAGCTGCCTGACGCGGCCAGCCTCGACCGCACCGAAGCGGTGATCAAGCGCATGAGCGAAATCGCCCTGAAGCAGCCTGGCGTGGCCGACTCGGTAGCCTTCCCTGGCCTGTCGATCAACGGTTTCACCAACAGCCCGAACAGCGGCATCGTGTTCACCCCGCTCAGGCCGTTCGACGAGCGCAAGGACCCGAGCCAGTCGGCGGCGGCCATCGCTGCTGCACTGAATGCCCAGTTCGCCGACATCCAGGACGCCTACATCGCGATCTTCCCGCCACCGCCGGTACAAGGCCTGGGCACCATCGGCGGCTTCCGCCTGCAGATCGAAGACCGTGGCAACCTGGGCTACGAGGCGCTGTACAAGGAAACCCAGAACATCATCGCCAAGAGCCACAACGTGCCGGAACTGGCGGGCCTGTTCACCAGCTACCAGGTCAACGTGCCGCAGGTCGATGCCGCCATCGACCGGGAAAAGGCCAAGACCCACGGCGTGGCGATCACCGACATCTTCGACACCCTGCAGGTCTACCTGGGCTCGCTGTACACCAACGACTTCAACCGCTTTGGCCGTACCTACCAGGTCAACGTCCAGGCCGAACAGCAGTTCCGCCTCGATGCCGAGCAGATCGGCCAGCTGAAGGTGCGCAACAACCTCGGCGAGATGATCCCGCTGGCGACCTTCCTCAAGGTCAGCGACACCTCCGGGCCTGACCGGGTGATGCACTACAACGGTTTCATCACCGCCGAGATCAACGGCGCCGCGGCACCGGGCTACAGCTCCGGCCAGGCCGAAGCTGCAATCGAGAAGCTGCTGAAAGAGGAACTGCCCAACGGCATGACCTTCGAGTGGACCGACCTGACCTACCAGCAGATCCTCTCGGGCAACACTGCGCTGTTCGTGTTCCCGCTGTGCGTACTGCTGGCCTTCCTGGTGCTTGCCGCCCAGTACGAAAGCTGGAGCCTGCCGCTGGCGGTGATCCTGATCGTGCCGATGACCCTGCTGTCGGCCATCACCGGGGTGATCGTGTCGGGTGGTGACAACAACATCTTCACCCAGATCGGCCTGATCGTACTGGTGGGCCTGGCGTGCAAGAACGCGATCCTGATCGTCGAGTTCGCCAAGGACGAACAGGCCAAGGGGCTCGACCCGCTGGCTGCGGTACTGGAAGCCTGCCGCCTGCGCCTGCGGCCGATCCTGATGACCTCGATCGCCTTCATCATGGGTGTGGTTCCACTGGTGTTCAGCTCCGGTGCAGGTTCTGAAATGCGCCATGCCATGGGTGTGGCGGTGTTCTCGGGGATGATCGGCGTGACCGTGTTCGGCTTGTTCCTGACCCCGGTGTTCTTCTTCCTGATTCGCCGTTTCGTCGAGCGTCGCCAGGCCCGCAAGGCCGAACGCGCCCACTCGCTGGAGAGCCATGCATGAACCTGCTCAAACCCTTGACCCCGAGCCTGCTGGCGCTGGCCCTGGCGGCCTGCGCGGTAGGCCCGGACTACCAGGCGCCGGCCACCGAGCCTGCGCAGCTGGCCAGCGATGTACAAGCCAAGGCCTACGACCGTAGCCGTTTCGAGAGCCTGTGGTGGAAGCAGTTCGACGACCCGGTGCTGAACCAGCTGGTGCAGGCTTCGCTGGACGGCAACCGTGACCTGCGCGTGGCCTTCGCCCGCCTGAAGTCGGCCCGTTCGATCCGTGAAGACGCCGAGAACGACCAGTTCCCGGTGGTCACCAGCCGCGCCAGCAGCGACATCGGCAAGGGCCAGATCCCCGGCCAGACCACGCAACGGGTGAACAGCGAGCGCTACGACCTGGGCCTGGACATGGCCTGGGAGCTTGACCTGTTCGGCCGCATCCAGCGCCAGATCGAAGCCAGCGAAGCCCAGGAAGCGGTAGCCGCGGCCGACCTGCAGCAGCTGCAGGTCAGCCTGATCGCCGAGTTGGTCGATGCCTACGGCCAGCTGCGCGGCGCGCAGTTGCGCGAGAAGATCGCCCTGGCCAACCTCAAGACCCAGCAGGAATCGCGGGCCATCACCGAAACCCTGCGCGATGCCGGCGTGGGCAACGACCTTGACGTGGTACGGGCCGACGCGCGCCTGGCCGGGGTCGAAGCCACCGTGCCGCAACTGCAGGCGGAACAGGCGCGGGCCCGGCATCGCATCGCCACCCTGCTCGGCCAGCGCCCCGAGGCGCTCAGCGTCGACCTGTCGCCCAAAGCCCTGCCGGCCATCGCCAAGGCGCTACCGGTGGGTGACCCGGGTGAACTGCTGCGCCGCCGCCCGGACATCCGCAGCGCCGAACGCCAGTTGGCGGCTGCCACCGCCAACGTCGGCGTGGCCACGGCCGACCTGTTCCCCCGCGTCAGCCTCAGCGGCTTCCTCGGCTTTACTGCTGCCCGTGGCTCGCAGATCGGCTCCTCGGCAGCCAATGCCTGGGCGCTGGGCCCGAGCATCACCTGGGCGGCCTTCGACCTGGGCAGCGTGCGCGCCCGCCTGCGCGGTGCCAAGGCCGATGCCGAAGGAGCACTGGCCAACTATGAACAGCAGGTGTTGCTGGCCCTGGAAGAATCGGCCAACGCCTTCAGCGACTACGACAAGACCCAGCAGCGGCTGCTGTCGCTGATGCGCCAGAGCGATGCCAGCCGCAAGGCGGCGGAACTGGCCTCGATTCGTTATCGCGAGGGTACGGTGGACTACCTGGTGCTGCTCGATGCCGAGCGTGAGCGGCTGAGCGCCGAAGATGCACAAGCCCAGGGCGAGGTCGAGCTGTACCGCGGCATCGTCTCCATCTACAAGGCCCTGGGCGGCGGCTGGCAGCCGGAGACTGTAGCCAGCGCGCGCTGATACACCCGTTTCAACGGCTCCTTTGGTTGGCTCCTCCCCCAACCGTTTGCCCCGCAGGCCTTGGTCCGCGGGGCTTTTTTATGCTGATTGAGGGTGTGTGCAGGGTGCATGCCTCTGAATCTTCAGCGCCTATGAGATCGAGCGCCGCCCGCGCGGCGCATCGCCGGCAAGCCAGCTCCCACAGGTACTCCACCGCTTTTGAGACCTGTGGTTCACCTGTGGAAGCTTGCTTGTGCATGCCTTGAAGTTGGTGCGGACCATGTAGGAGCTGGCTTGCTGGCGATCGAGGGCAAAGCCCTCGCCTAGGTTCTAGAGCTGTAAGACATTTCCGAACCAGAAACCAAATGCTTCAGTTCGAACGCTCTGTCGAATTATCCTACAGCACCTGTCGGAAGGTGCTGTCTTGGCTGGGGAGCACACCAGGTTTAATGTCCTCGGCTCGCCTTTTCAGGTGATTTGCCTCACTTCTGTTGCCCATTCCTTTCTGTTTTAGTCGGTGTCGATAATGGACATTTACAGGCTTGATGTTATATCGGTATCGATATAATTTGTGTGCAGGCTCCTGGAATCTGTGCATTGCCATGTACGCCAGAAAGGTGCAGCGGCATGACCAAACACACGGCATGAGGCGCAAGCGCAGCTGGCGATTGGAGCGATGGCGAAGGGGTATGCGAAGTGTAAAGACGGTACTTTTCGCGTGTTCTATGTTGTGAACCGCCCGGAAGCTGTCTATGTCCTGCATGCATTCCGCAAGACAACTGAAAAGACGGATAAGCGCGATATTGATGTGGCGAAAGCCCGTTTCAAGTCGCTGGACTGAGAGGTGATCAACAATGGCGAATGAACGCTCGGCATCTGTATGGGACGCGTTGGCTGATACGCCAGAAGAGGCCGACAACCTTCGGCTGCGCTCGCAGTTGATGCGGATTTTGGTCAAGACGGTGCGTGCCTGGGATCTACCTCAGAAGGATGCGGCGCGTCGGCTACATGTCACTCAACCGCGCTTGAGTGAGCTGTTGAATGGGAAGATTGACAAGTTTTCCCTGGATGCCTTGGTAAATCTGCTGGCCAATGCCGATCTGGAAGTGGATTTCACGGTGAAGGAAAAGCTCGCCTGAATCGGTGGCTGGACCATGAGGGCCAGGCCTTGCCGTTTTCAACCCGCACCGAACTGAGGCGTCGTAAGACATTTCCGAACCTGAAACCAAGCGCTACCTTCGATATCGTGTCGTACAAACAAGGGGTCGCGCGCGCCAGGCACAGAAGAGACTGGCCCGAAACAGATGTGGGAGCTGGCTTGCCGGCGATGCGCCGCGCGGGCGGCGCTCGGTCTCACAGGCGCAGAAAATGTCGAGACAGGCACCTGGTTGCAATTACCCTCCGGCTAGCCCAAGCTCTGCCCTTCCTGCTGCCACGGATCGTCCGATGCCCAGACGCAACCGCTACCTGATCGCCCTGTTGCTGTTGATCCTGGTATCGGCCCTGTTCGGCTACCTGTGGCGCGACACTCCGCCAGCCCCGCCAACCCTGCCCGCGCACAGCTACGCCAAGGCCCTGCGCCAGGCCCATGAGGGCCAACCCGGCGCTGCACGGGTGCTGTACCAACAATTGCAGCGCACCGACCTACCACCCATCCGCCGAGCGGCCTTGTATGCCGAACTGCCCAACTACCCTTCGCCCCAGGCGTTGAAACTCGCCCGCCAGGACCTGGAACATGCCGACCCGCTGGTGCGCCGTGCAGCCATTGCCGGCATCCGCCGCCTGCTGCCGGCGGCGCAGCGCAGCCTGGTACTCGGCCCGCTGCTGGATGACGACGAGCAAAGCGTACGCTTTGCCGCGGTAGATGCCCTGCTCGGCCTTGCCCCGGATGACATCGGCCTGTATTTCGGCCCGCTGCAGGTCGCCCTGGAGCAATACCAGCAGGCCCTGGAGCAACAACCCGAAGACGCAGACGCCCAGGTCCACCTGGCGCGCCTGTACCTGCACGAAAACGACTACACCCTGGCCGCCACAGCCCTGCAACGAGCCCTGACGGTAGCGCCAGGCAACCTCGACGCACTGGCGACCCAGGTACGCCTGCTGGAACGCCAGGGCCATCACGACGCCTCGCGTCAGGTACTGGGCAAAGCCCTGGCGCTGAGCCCCGACTCGGCCTTTCTGCAGTACGAACTGGGGCTCTGGCTGAACCGCCACGAGCAGCGCGAATACGCCTTGCTGGCCTTGTCCCGCGCCGTCGAACTGGACCCGGACAACGCCGACTACCGCTATACACTGGCGGTCACCCTGCATGAACTGGAACAACTCGACGCCGCGCAAAAGCAACTGGAAACCGTGCTCAGCCGCCAGCCGGCCAATCGCCGGGCACGGGTGTTGCTGATCCAGTACTGGAAGGAAACCGGCCAGTTGCAGAACGTGCAGGTACTGCTGGCCGAACTGGAGCGGCAGAACCCGGACGACCCCGTGCTGCAACAGGGCCTGTAGGCAACGTCCGAAAATTTGTTGAACCCTGGGGCCGTGCCCAAGGTCCAGTGGATATCAGACCACCCTGCAGGAGAGTCGTTTTGGCCAGTTCGTTGGCGCTGGACGAACGTGCATTGATCCTGGCGCCCCCGCCAATAGCCGCGGATACTGCTCGCCTGCTCGCTTCTGCGGGCATCGACAGCCTGTGCGCGGTCGACCTGGCCAACCTGCAAGCCTGCCTGGCCGAAGGCGCGGGCCTGGCGATCATTGCCGAGCAAGTGTTCAAACAGGGCCCAAGCGCGTTGCTGCAGGCATTCATCGACCAGCAACCGTGCTGGTCGGACCTGCCCATCGTGCTGCTCGGTCAAGGGAGCCAAGCGGCCAAGGGCTCGACCAACCACCCGGTAGGCAACCTGTTCCTGCTGGTCGCACCGTTCGAAAACGCCCTGCTGCTGCACACGACCCAGTCCGCCCTGCGCAACCGGCGCCGGCAGTACCTGGCGCGCGACCAGCTGCAGGACCTGCAGCAACGCCTTGACGCCCAGGCCGCGCCTCCCGGCGAAGACCAGCAGCGCAGCGAGTTCGCCCGCCACCAGACGCGCAAGATGGAGGCCATCGGCCAACTGGCCGGGGGGGTCGCCCATGACTTCAACAACCTGCTCACCAGCATCGGCGGCAGCTTCGAGCTGATCGACCGGCGCTTGCGCCAGGGCCGCAGCGATGGCCTGGACAACGTGCTGCGCATGGGCCGCGAGGCGGTGTCACGCGCCGCCCGCCTGACCCACCGCCTGCTGGCTTTCTCTTCCCGGCAATCGCTGCACAGCCAGCAGGTCGACCTGCACGACCTGCTCCAGGCCAAGCGTCTGAAGGCTTGCCTGAGCCCGGCAGTGAACCTGCACGTGCAAATCGCCAAGGGCCTGTGGTCGGTCGAAGCCGATGACCAGCAGTTGCAGGAAGCCCTCGACAACGTGCTACTCAATGCCTGCGAAGCCATGCCCAGTGGCGGCCAGCTGCGCATCGAGGCAAGTAACCAGCACATCGGCGCCGGGCAATTCCCCGGCGGTGCCCTGTGCGCCGGCGACTATGTACGCCTGCGAATTGTCGATGACGGCCAGGGCATGGCGCAAAGCACGCTGGATCATGCCTTCGAGCCGTTCTTCAGCACCAAGGCGATCGGCCAGGGCATCGGCCTGGGCCTGTCGATGGTGTACGGCTTCAGCAAGCAATCCCACGGCCATGTCACCCTGCACAGCCAGATCGGCCAAGGCACCCGGGTGGACCTGTACCTGCCGCGCCATGTCGACCAGGACCAGGCACCGGTCAACCCCGTGCAGGCCGTGCGAGGCTACCAGGGCCATCACGTGCTGGTGGTCGAGGACGACCCGCATGTACGCCAATTGCTATGCCAGGCCCTGCGCGAGGATGGCTTCGCCTGCCACAGTGCCGCCGACGCCAACGAGGGCCTGAAGGTTCTGCGTTCGACACAACCGGTGGATCTGCTGGTCAGCGATGTCGGCTTGCCCGGCATGAATGGCCGCCAGTTGGCCGAGATTGCACGCAACCTGCGGCCACGCTTGCCAGTGCTGTTCATCACCGGCTATGCGGAAACGGCCATGGCCCGCGAGGGTTTCCTGGAGGCGGGCATGCACCTGATCTGCAAGCCCTTCGAGCTGAAGCAGCTGCAGGCCCAGGTGACCCAGATACTGGGCAAGCCCTGAACCGCTTCACTCCTCGAGCATGCGTAGCGCCTCATCCACCAGATCCGCCAGCGCGAACGGCTTGTTCATCAATGCCGTGCCCGGCTGCTCGAGCAACTGCGCTTCGATCGGCTGACCCGCATAGCCGGTGATGAACAGGATCTTCTGCAACGGCAGCTGCATGCGCATGGCCTTGGCCACCTGGCGGCCACTGAAACCACCCGGCAAGCCGATGTCGGTGATTACCAGGTCGAACGGGCCGTCATGGCGGAAGCGCTCCAGCGCACTATTGGCGTCGCCCACATCAATGACCTCGAAACCACGCTCGGTCAGGTACTCGCGCATCACCGCACGCAAACCGAGCTCGTCATCGACCAGCAACAGGCGCTGCCCCCCGGCCAGGCGCTGCGAGCGCTGCACCAGCGCGGGCGCCTCGGGTACCGGGTCATGGCACCTTGGGAAAAGCATGCAGACCTTGGTGCCCTGGTTCGGCTCCGACTCGATCCAGGCGTAGCCCCCCGACTGGCCGACAAACCCATACACCATCGACAAGCCAAGCCCTGAGCCACGCCCGATCGGCTTGGTGGTGAAGAACGGTTCAAAGGCCCTGGCAATGTCCACCGCCGGCATGCCGCGGCCATCATCCTCCACATGCAAGGCAACGTAGTCGCCTGACGGCAGGCCGCCCTCATCCGGGAAACACGCCGTCAGCCGCTGGTTGACACTGCGCAGCGTGACATTGCCGCGATCCAGGCACGCTTCGCGGGCGTTGGTGCATAGATTGATCAAGGCATTTTCAAGCTGGGAAACATCAAGGTTCACCGCCCACGGCGTGACATCCAGCTGCCAGTGCAAACGCATCTCGGCGCCCAGCGTGCTGCGCAGCAGTGGTTCGCTCAAGCGCAATTGCCGGTTGAAATCCAGCGGCCTGGGCGCCAAAGGTTGATGACGGGAAAACGCCAGCAAGCGATGGGTCAGCTCCATGGCACGCTGCACCGAATCACGCGCCACCTCGACATAGGTCTCCACGCGCTCCAGCCGTCCTTCCTGCAGGCGCCGTTGCAGCAATTCCAGGCTGCCGCCGATGCCGGACAACAAATTGTTCAGTTCATGGCCCATGCCCCCGGCCAACTGGCCAACCACTTCCAGGCGTTCGTTGTTGCGCATCAGGGCTTCGGATTGACGCGCGGCCTCTTCATGCTCCTCGGTGATGTCCCGCCCAACGGCAGTCAGCAGGCTGCCATCGAACCGCGCACTCCAGCGAAAACAGTGGTAATGGCCATCGCAGTGACGCAGGCGCGTCTCTATCTGCTCGGCATTGCGGTATTGCAGGCACCCGGAAACGGCCACCTCAACCTCGGCGCGATCGGCCGGATGTACCAGGTCCAATACCGGAACACCCTGTACCTGCTCCTCGGCCCAGCCCAGAATGCGGTACCAGGCGGGGTTGGCGGCATGCACCTTCAGCTCGGGCGTAACCGTCATCATTGCATCACGCGACAACTGCCAGAACTGCTCGCGCTCCACCAGGTGTCGCTCGACCTGCTGCTCGAAGCCTTGCGCCTGCTCCCGCCAGTGGCGGTGCGCCTCGACGCTGGCCGTGGTCTCGATCACCGCGTGCAGAAAACCTGCCACGTTGCCCAGTTCATCGCGCAACGGTGTGTAGCCGAACGCATACCACAACGGCTCCCCGCCTTCGCCGCAGCCAATACGCAGTGGTGGGTCCTCGACAAAACTCGAGTGCCCCTCAAGCGCCTTGAACACCCACGGCCCCATCGCCGGCCATACATCGCTCCAAAGCGCATCGAAGGCCATGCCCAATGCATCCGGGGCAACCGGCCGCAACGCCCGGTAGCCAGCATTGTGGACAACGTTGAGGTCTGGCCCCCAGACCACGGCACACGGGAACGGTGACAAGTGCATCATGTCGACGGCAATGCGCAACGAGGCCGGCCAGCGCGGCAGCGGCCCGAGCGATGTGCGCCCCCAGTCGAACAGTGCAATCCGTTCGCCCATGGGGTCGATCGGTGCCAGCACAGGCGCCTGCAGAATGACCGGCGACGCAGGCTCGCGCGGCGTACCGTTTTCGACCACTATCGTGACTCCAGCATGGTTCAGGAAAAGTTTGGGCGCCCCGTGAATGTGGTTCACGGTAGCACAACACACGCCACGCAATATGGCGTACTTGCACCTGGGAGCTATGCTCATTAGGTTTTCCCTCGGGCCAGGGAGCAACGGCCCATTCAGGTTGCCGACGGGAGCGTGGTCATGAGCAAGAAAATGCTGGTGGTGCTGACCAATACAGCCAAGTATCCGACCCTCAAACGGGCGACCGGGTTGTGGCTGGGGGAAGCCGTGCACTTTGTCGAAAAAGTCGAGAAAGCCGGTTACACGGTCGATTATGTCAGCCCGCTGGGCGGCTACGTACCCGTCGACCCGCATAGCCTGCAAATGGCCCCCGACCTGGACTGGCAGTGGTATGACGACAAGCGCTTCATGGCCCGCCTGGGCAACACTTTGAGCCCTGGCCAGGTGAAGGCCGATGAGTACCGCGTCATCTATTACACCGGCGGGCACGGGGTGATGTATGACTTTCCCGACAACCAGCCGCTGCAAGACCTGGCACGCCGGGTCTACGAGAACAAGGGCATAGTCGCAGCGGTCTGCCATGGTGTTGTCGGGCTGCTGAACATCAAGCTCAGCGATAACAGCCTGTTGCTCAAGGACCGTCAGGTGACCGGCTTCTCCAATACCGAGGAGAAACTGGTCGAACTGGACAAGGTGGTCCCCTTCCTGACGGAAAACGAGCTGGGCGCGCGCGGCGGCAACTACAGCAAGCATGATGACCCGTGGCAACCGTTCGTCGTGTCCGATGATCGTCTGATCACCGGGCAGAACCCGGCCTCCACGGCACTACTGGCCGAAAAAGTGCTCGCCAGGCTGAAGTAAAGCCGACAACGAGGTTCTGCTTTTCTGTAAAACTGCAACACTTTTGGCCTACAGCCGGGGGCGTCATCAAGCACATAGGATCAGCGCTGACCTGTTCAACCCGAACAGCAAGGTTCTACGGAGCGGCGGTCCTATGGCAGCAATACCGAGTCTCGGCATCAACTGGCGGAAACTACTGCTGATATTGTCCATCGGCGCAATACCGGTGCTATCCGGGTTACTGATGATGGACTATCAGTTGCAAAGAAAACTTGAAGAGAATGCCAAGGTTTCTGTTCAGGAGGCGATTTTCAGCATCGACCAGGCACTGGGCCGCATGGAAGGCGATCTGGACCTGATCCTGCCATTGGCAGGCAAGCCCTGTGACGAAGCGCTCGGTACGCTGGAGCAGAGAGTCGCCAACAGCCCGCACCTTCGCTCATTGATACTCACCCGCGACCAACAAGCCTATTGTGCGACGGACATGGACCCTTTGGCGTATAACTCGGCATTTGCCCTGTCCGGACGGCAGACGGAGCTGGCATTCGACGCGCCATCGTCGCCTAACGCGGCGATCATCAAGATCCAGAGACCGCACAGCGACCCCGGGATAATCGCAACCGCATACGGTCGGCAGTTGCGTGACGAACTGCGTGCTTTCCAGGACGGGCTGACATTGCTTCTGGAGTTCAACGACCTGTATATCTGGAGCGAGGGAGACAGCCGCGACGCACGACGCCCCTCCCAGGCCGAATTCACCGAGCGAACGGTGTCCCAGAAATATGGCTACATGGTGATCGGCGGCTACCCAAAAGGGTACGCCGCCCAGGAGTTTCGCCTATCCCTTCACCAGGTGCTGCCCTCGCTGGTACTGGTCGGGGTCGCCAGCATGTTCATCATGTACCTGGGCCTGACCATTTCGGGCAAGAAGAAGGGTTGATACCGCCGCCATCGAATCGTGACGGCGGTACTCTCGGGATCAGTCGGTGCTCAACACACCACGGCGTACCTGGTCGCGCTCGATCGATTCGAACAGGGCCTTGAAGTTGCCCTCGCCAAAGCCGTCGTCACCCTTGCGCTGGATGAACTCGAAGAACACCGGGCCGAGCAGGGTCTCGGAGAAGATCTGCAGCAGCAGGCGCTTGTCGTCAGGCTGGGAGGCGCCATCGAGGAGGATGCCGCGTGCTTTCAACTGATCTACCGGCTCGCCGTGACCTGGCAGGCGCTCTTCGAGCATCTCGTAGTAGGTTTGCGGCGGTGCAGTCATGAAACGCATGCCGAAGCCCTTGAGGGCGTCCCAGGTCTTGAGCAGGTCATCGGTCAGGAAGGCGACGTGCTGGATGCCTTCGCCGTTGAACTGCATCAGGAACTCTTCGATCTGCCCGGAGCCCTTGGACGATTCTTCGTTCAGCGGGATACGGATCATGCCATCCGGTGCGGTCATGGCACGCGAAGTCAGGCCGGTGTACTCACCCTTGATGTCGAAGTAGCGGATTTCGCGGAAGTTGAACAGCTTCTCGTAGAAGCCGGCCCAGTACGACATGCGCCCGCGATAAACGTTGTGGGTGAGGTGGTCGATGATCTTCAGGCCGGCACCCACCGGGTTGCGATCCACACCCTCGATGAACTTGAAGTCGATATCGTAGATCGAGCTGCCTTCCTCGAAACGGTCGATCAGGTACAGCGGCGCACCGCCGATGCCCTTGATCGCCGGCAGGCGCAGCTCCATCGGCCCGGTTTCGATTTCCACCGGCTGGGCGCCCAGTTCCAGGGCGCGGGCATAGGCCTCGTGGGCGTTGCGCACGCGGAACGCCATGCCGCATACCGACGGGCCGTGTTCGGCGGCGAAGTACGAGGCGATGCTCTTGGGTTCGTTGTTCAGGATCAGGTTGATGTCACCCTGGCGATACAGGTGCACATCCTTGGAACGGTGGGTAGCCACCTTGGTGAAGCCCAGCATCTGGAATACTGGCTCGAGGACGCCAGGGGTCGGCGAAGCCAGTTCGATGAATTCGAAGCCCATCAGGCCCATTGGATTGTCGAAGATATCAGCCATGTTCGTGTCCTCATCTGCAGCGAAAAATTATTGATTGCGTGGGATGTGGCACGGAAACGGCGGTGAGCACGGGATACCCCGCACGCTGCGGGCGAGGAAGTCACCTATTATCAGCTTGAACCCATGGTATGTCATATGGACCCATTCTCGGCGGGCTTGATCCTTCGGTATCGAAGGACCTTATTGTTGTATTCGTAAATCGATTCTACATTGCGTAAAATGGTTTGTCGCGCTTTAGTTGCTCACGGCTTCCGACAAGCGGCTATCCTCTCGTAATCCTTCATACATATCAGGTCAGCATGCCCCTTACCGTCAAACGCCGCGCCGGCTTCGGCTGGCGCACCCTGTTGCCCTGGGTCGTCGGCGTGCTGCCGGTGGCGTGCGGCCTGGCCGTGATGAACTGGCAGATCGAGCGCGAAATGCAGGCCAGCAGCCAGGCCACCGCCCGCCAGGTGGTGGAACACGTCGAGCGCATTCTCGACAACCTGTCCAGCGCTGCCAATGCCCTGCTGCCACTTGTCGACAGCCCGTGCGACGAGGCCCAGCTCATGCTGCGCGCCCAGGTCACGCGCAAAGCCTTCGTACGCTCGACCAACCTGTTCCGGCACAACACCCTTTATTGCACGTCGCTGTTCGGCGCATTCGACGAGCCGGTCAACCCCGGTGACTACATCGACGGCAAGCTGTGGCTGATGGACGGCAACTCGGTCACCCCGGGCCACCCGCTGCTGGTGTATCGGGCCAGCGACGGCGATCGCGGCGCGATCAGTACGGTGGATGGCGAACACCTGCTGACGGCGCTGCGCCTGATCGGCCCCGATGAAGAGCTGCAGATCCGCGTGGGCGATGCCTGGCTGGGCAAGGATGGCATCGTGCACAAGGGCGTGCCCCCTGCCGCGGCCAGCGCGAATGTGCAACTGGGCTCGACCCGTTACCCGTTCAGCGTGCATGGCGGCTACGGCGCCGACAAGCAGGGCCAGCTGTGGCGCAGCCACTACCCCGCCCTGTTCGGCTTGCTGCTGGTACTGGGCGCGGTGGCCGCCCTGGTGTGCCGCTGGCAGGTTCGCCGCGCCACCTCGCCCCGTGCCGAACTGCGTCGGGCCCTGGAGGCCGACGAGTTCCTGCCGTACTTCCAGCCGGTGGTGCGCAAGGGCGACTACCGCTGGGCCGGCGCCGAAGTGCTGATGCGCTGGAACCACCCGCGCGAAGGCCTGGTACGCCCCGACCTGTTCATCCCCTACGCCGAACACAGCGGGCAGATCGTCGCCATGACCCGTGCGCTGATGATGCACACCGCGCAGAACCTGGCACCCTATGCCGGGCTGCTGGAGGACGGTTTCCATATCGGCATCAACATCACTGCCGACCACTGCCGCGACTTCAGCCTGCTGGACGACTGCCGCACCTTCCTCCAGCACTTCCCGCCAGGCCGGGTGGTGCTGACCCTGGAGCTGACCGAGCGCAAGCTGATCGAGGCCACGCCGGTGGCTCTGGAACTGTTCGAAAAGCTCGACGCCATGGGTGTGAAGATTGCCCTGGACGACTTCGGCACCGGCCAGTCAAGCCTCAACTACCTGCGCCAGTTCAAGGTCGACTACCTGAAGATCGACCAGAGCTTCGTCGCCATGATCGGTGCCGACGCGCTGTCGGTGCACATCCTCGAGACCATCATCGAGCTGTCGGCCAAGCTGGGCCTGGGCATCGTTGCCGAGGGCGTGGAAACCGAAGCCCAGCGCGATTACCTGGCCCGTCACGAGGTGGACTTCCAGCAGGGCTACCTGTTCGCCAGGCCCATGCCGGCTGCCCAATTCCTCGAGGCGCTGGCGGCACGCCCGGCTGCGTCGCGGTTGCCGCAAGCCGCGCCCCCTGAGATCATGCGCGGCTGATCCACCCGCTCAATTCCCTATTCGAGGCATTCGTGTCAAAAGGCATTCTTTCGTCGGTCATGGCGTCCTGTCTGTTCGCCGTGATGTACTTCTATACCTCTCTGCTCACGCCGCTCGATGGCGAAGAGATCTTTGGCTGGCGCACCCTGTTGACGCTGCCCTGCCTAACCCTGTTCATGCTTGTCTCGAAAGACTGGAAACGGGTGGGTGAACTGCTTGCCCGGGTAAAACGCACGCCGCTGCTGTTACTGGGCATGGTCGCCACATCGTGGCTGATGGGCGTGCAGCTGTGGCTGTTCCTCTGGGCACCCCTGCACGGGCGCAGCCTGGAAGTGTCGATGGGCTACTTCCTGCTGCCGCTGGCCATGGTCCTGACCGGGCGGCTGGTGTATGGCGAGCGCCTGTCACGCCTGCAGAAGGTGGCCGTGGCCTGCGCCGCGCTGGGCGTGGGCCACGAGCTGTACCAGCATGGCAGTTTCGCCTGGGAAACCCTGGTAGTGACGATCGGTTACCCGATCTACTTCGTGTTGCGCAAGCGCTGCCGCACCGAACACCTGGGCGGCCTGTGGTGCGACATGTGCCTGCTGTTGCCCTGGGCGTTGTACTTCGTGATCCAGGGCCCGCTTTCCCCTGCCGATCTGCAGGCACACCCCGGGCTGTATGCGTTGATCCCGATCCTCGGGGCGATCAGCGCCTCGGCCCTGATCGCCTACGTGCTGGCCAGCCGCCTGCTGCCGTTCAGCCTGTTCGGCCTGCTCAGCTACGTCGAACCGGTGCTGCTGGTGGGCGTGGCGCTGCTGCTGGGCGAAACCATCGGCCCGGATCAGTGGCTGACCTACCTGCCGATCTGGGCCGCGGTGCTGGTGCTGGTAATCGAGGGCTTCAAGCACCTGCTGCGTCAACGTCGCCGCTCGGTGTAAGCCGAACCTGGCGCACCCGCCGCTCCTCGACCGCCTCCACGGTCAGCGTCCAGCCATTCCAGGCCAGGCGGTCACCCACCATGGGCAGGCGGTCGAGCAGGCTCATCACCAGGCCCGCGAGGGTCTGGTAGTCCTCGGTGGCGCGGGCGCTGAAGCCGGTACGCGCCTGCACCTGGCTCAGGTTCAACGCACCGCTGACCACAAAGCCTTCACCTTCCTGGACGATGCCCGGGCCTTCGACCTCGCTGGCATCCGGCAGCTCGCCGGCAATCGATTCGAGGATATCGGTCATGGTCAGCAGGCCGGTGAAGTCACCGAACTCGTTGACGACGAAGGCGATGTGCGTCGACTGGCCTCGCATCTGCTCCAGGGCATTGAGGATGCTGAAGCTCTCCAGCAGGTTCAGCGGTACCCGGGCCATGCCTTCCAGATCGGGCTGGCTACCCGACAGCAGTTCCTTGAGCAGCTCCTTCTTGTGCACGAAGCCCAGCGGCTCGTCCACGCGGCCATCGCGGATCAATGGCAGGCGCGAGTACGGCGAATTGGCCAGGGCCTGGGCAATCGCGTCGGCCGGCTGCGCCAGGTCGATCACATCGACCTCGGCGCGGGCGGTCATCACCGTGCGGATCGGCCGCTCGGCCAGGTTCAGCACGCCACTGATCATCACCCGTTCACGGCGGTCGAACAGCACCTGCTCCTCACCGCCTTCGACCAGGTCGGCGATTTCCTCGCCCACCTCGTCAGCCTCGACCCGGCGGCCACCCAGCAGGCGCAGCACGGCATGCGCGGTGCGCTCACGCAGCGGCCGGTGCTGCTGCAGGCTGCGCTTGCGGCGGGCACGGGCCAGCTGGTTGAACAGCTCGATCAGGATCGAGAAGCCGATGGCCGCGTACAAGTAGCCTTTCGGGATATGGAAGCCCAGGCCTTCGGCGGTAAGGCTGAAGCCGATCATCATCAGGAAGCCCAGGCACAGCATGATCACCGTAGGATGGGCGTTGACGAAGCGGGTCAGCGGCTTGCTGGCAACGATCATGATGCCGATCGAGAAGATCACCGCGATCATCATCACCGACAAATGCTCGACCATGCCCACCGCGGTAATCACCGCGTCCAGCGAGAACACCGCATCGAGCACCACGATCTGCGCAACGATCGGCCAGAACGCAGCGTGGCGCACCGCGCCACTGGCCTGGGTCACATGGCCTTCCAGGCGCTCGTGCAGTTCCATGGTGGCCTTGAACAGCAGGAACACGCCACCGAACAGCATGATCAGGTCACGGCCGGAGAAGCTCTTGTCGAATACCTCGAACAACGGCGCGGTCAGGGTGACCATCCACGAGATACTGGCCAACAGGCCCAGACGCATGATCAACGCCAGGCTCAGGCCAATGACCCGCGCGCGGTCGCGCTGATGCGGCGGCAGCTTGTCGGCGAGGATGGCGATGAACACCAGGTTGTCGATACCCAGCACCAGCTCGAGGACGATAAGCGTCAACAGGCCCAGCCAGGCCGTGGGGTCGGCTAGCCATTCCATTAGCGGGTACTCACGAGGGCAGCGTCACGAGGACGGGAGAAGGAAGGCCTTGAAGGCCGGGGACTGGGGGGCTCCGCGAAGGTGCTCATATGGACCTTGATAGCAAATTGGGAAAATGATCCTACTAGCACAGCAGCTTTCCGGAATAGCGCAAAACTATTACAAAACCTGTAACAACCTTGTAGGAGCGGCCTTGTGTCGCGATCGGGCCGCACAGCGGCCCCAGCTAATGATGCAGCGCTGCTGAAACCCGGGGGCCGCTGTGCGGCCCGATCGCGACACAAGGCCGCTCCTACACAAAAATGCGCTGGCCGGGCGTGGGGTACTTTTCTTCAATACCGCAGGCTGTCGATGCCCGAGCATGGAAGCCACCCTCAACCAAACGGATCCCCCTCATGAGCCTGTCCCTGTCCATGGCCGCTTTCGCACTGGCGGCCTCGATCTCCCCCGGCCCGGTCAACATCGTTGCGCTGGGCAGCGGTGCCCGTCATGGCCTGCGTGCCAGCCTGGCGCATGTGGCTGGCGCCACGCTGGGCTTCTGCCTGTTGCTGGTGCTGGTCGGCCTGGGCCTGCATCAGTTGTTGCTGCGCTGGCCTTTGCTGGGCCTGCTGTTGCACTGGGGCGGCGTGGCGTTCCTGCTGTACATGGCATGGAAGCTGGCCAGCGACGATGGGCAGTTGGGCAATGCCCATCCCGCCCAAGCCCCCTCGGCCTGGCACGGCGCGGCGATGCAATGGCTCAACCCCAAGGCATGGCTGGCAGCGGTGGCCGGGGTTGGCGCCTACACCGGCGGCGAGCAGCAGTTGCTGTGGCTGTTTGCCTGGATCTACGGGCCGATCTGTTTCATTTCGGTGGCCAGCTGGGCGTGGGCCGGGAGCGTGGTTCGCCAGTACCTGGGCAACCCACGGCACATGCGCCTGCTGAATCGGGGCTTGGCGGTGCTGCTAGTGGGCAGCGCGGTTTATCTGGTCATTCAAGGCTAGCTGCACCAGCCCTATCGCTGCCCTCAAGACCTGCGCAGTACCTGTGGGAACAACTGTCTTGCTTAAATTCTAAAAGTTGGCGCAATCCCCTGTGGGAGCGGCCTTGTGTCGCGAAAGGGCTGCAAAGCAGCCCCAGCAATTTCAACTACTGCGCATCAATCCTGGGGCCGCGTTGCGGCCCTTTCGCGACACAAGGCCGCTCCCACAGGTACAGCGACAACCTCGAGAGCAACGCAGTACCTGTAGGAGCTGGCTTGCCGGCGATAGGGCCATCACAGCCAAAATGGCAATTCAGCCGAATGTATTGCGGTAATGCCCCGGCGTCGCTGCCAAGTGCTGCTTGAAGGCCCGCTGCAGGTGCGCCTGGTCGGCAAACCCGGCCTCCTGCGCAACTTCGGCGATTGCCCGGCCCTGGCGCAGTTGCGCCCTGGCCAGCTGCACGCGCTGGTCGAGCAGGTAGCCATGCGGCGTCAGGCCGAAGCGTTGGCGGAACGCGCGAATCAGGTAGGAACGCGACAGGCCGCAGGCCGCGCAAATGTCGTCCAGGCTCAGCGGGTCGCCCCGATGGGCGCGTATGAACGCTGCCGCCGCGTCCAGTCGCGGGTTGCCCTCGTCGTTCACGCTGGCATTACCGCCAAGCATGCCCGGCAGTGCGCCAAACAGTGCCGCCAGGCGGCCTTCGCGGTCCGGCACGCTGGCATCGAACAGGTCGGCAAAGGCCTGCAGCAGGCACCGGTACAATACCGGCGAGCTACTCCAGGCCTGGGACGGCAAGGCAAACCCCAGCGCCTGCAACCAGGGCATGTCGACGAACAACATCAGGTAGGACCATGGCTCCCCGGCGATGGGGTTGCAGGCGTGCACCACGCCTGGGTTCATCAATACCGTGGCACCAGCCGCCACCTCGATGCACTGGTCACCGTACAGGTAGGTGCTGCGCCCACCCGTGATCACCCCGATGGAAAAGCTTTCGTGGGAATGCGCGGCGTAGCACACCTGGCGCCCGTCCCCTACCCGCCGGGCTTCGACGAAGGGCAACGCCGGGTCGCGCCAGAACCGTGATACTTCGATCATCCCTCACCCCGCTCGCCGCTGCCATGCGCCTGGATACTACACGCTTGTCACGGAATCAGCAGGCAACCGCAGGCCATATATCCAACCCGCGTTATCCCATTACCACTTGGCCATCGATAAATACCGTTTGATGCCCCCTCTTCGCATGAAAGGAGCATCGACATGCCAGCCATCAACCCTCATCAACCCTTGCTCGAGGCGCAGCTGCCGCACTGGGCACGCCAGGTAACGCCCAATCAATGGGCCGCGTTGAAGCGAACCCAGATCGCCCCGTGGAAGGCGCAGGACTGGTTCGCCAATGCTGCCCCCGACCTGCGTGACACAGTGCATGCCAGCCAGGCGCGCCTGATGCAGGCGCAAGCAGCCTTGGCCAGCTCGCTCAAAGGCCTGAAACAGATCACTGAATTCGCCGAGCCATTGCTGCAACGGCGTCTTGCCGAACAAGGCTTTCACGCGCCGCTGCGCACTAGCCAACTGCTGCGGGTCGATCGCAACTGGCACTGGGCCGCCCTGCGCTATCTTTACCGCCATCGCCGCGACAACCTGCTACAGGCCGCCCTGCAGAACTTCGCCAGCGACGAGGTGTTCACCGCTGAAAGTGCCATTGCCCTGGGTGACAACATTCAGGTCACGCCGATTCTGGTACAAGGCTCCGCCCCCTTCGGCATGCAATCACCCGTCGCGCACTTTCCATTGCAGTCGGAGCACTATCAGGTGGAACGGCTGCCACTTGAGCCGGCCGCTTTCGCCACACAGTGCCGTGACCTGGACCTGGGTGAGGCTTACCAGGCCCACCTGGAACAGCACCTTGCCCAGCCCGCTACCCGAGCCTTGGCCATCAGGGTACAGAAAGATCGCCTGCGCCTGGCGGCCGACCTTGCCTATCTGCGGCACCTGCTTGACGGCAGCACGCGCGATCAGGTCGAACAGTTGTTGCTGGGTAGCGCCGTGAGGTGCTGGCAACTGGCGCTGTTCGGCACGCCCCTGCACGAGGTCATGCTGATCGATGCCGGCGGTGCGGGGCTGGCGTTATATCTGCCCGGCCATGACCCGGCCCTGCGTCAATGCAGCAACCTGGACGCGGTACACGACACGCTGGCGACCTTGCTGCTGGAGCCCGATGCCCGCCAAGCCTTCACGGCGTACATCAGGCAGGACCAACGCACGCACTTTCTCGACCTGTTGCAGCAGAACCTCGACGCCACAGGCAACACGGCCTTTGACCGCCCTTGGCAGCGCGCAGTGCAAGCGGACCTGCGCCCCACACGCGTGGCCATCACGGCCGAGCCTTTCGGCCACTACCAGGACCTGCACCTGGCCCGCCTCAAGCACGAAGCCAGCCTGCTGGCGGTCCCGACAGCAATGGCCGATGCCAACGCGCGAACCAGGCGCCTGGAGGAATGGGAAAGCCTTGGCCTGGATGCACTCGGTATTGCCGCGTTCTTCGTTCCGGGTGCAGGCACCCTGATGCTGGCCGTGACTGCCTGCCAACTGCTCGGCGAGGCATTCGAGGGCTACCAGGCCTGGCATGAAGGCGACCGCCACCTGGCGCTGCGCCACCTGGAGGCAGTCGGCCTGAACCTGGCCCTGATCGGAGGGTTCGTGGCAGCGGGCAAGGTCGTGCCCAAGCTGTTCAACAGCCCGTTGATGGAAAGCCTGCAGCAAGTACGCGGCGACGACGGGCGCTACCGGCTCTGGAATGAAGACCTCACCCCCTACCGCAGTGCCGTGACACTGCCCGAAACCCTGCAGCCCAATGCACTTGGCCAGTACCTGTATCAGGGCCGATATTTCATCCGCATGGACGGCCAGCTCTTCGAACAACGCTTCGATCACGACCTGCAGCAATGGCGGGTCATTCACCCCGACACGCCCGACGCCTGGCAGCCACCGCTGACGCACAATGCCCAAGGTGCCTGGCGCGGCCAGCATGAACAGCCCGGCCAGTGGCCATTCGCGAAGCTGGCGCGCCGCCTCGGCCCTGCATATGCCGCTTTCACGCCAGAGCAGCTGACGCAAGCCGGCCGCCTCTGCGGCATCGACGCCGCGCAGTTGCGCCGGGTGCACCTGGAGGGCCGAGCAACGCCCCCGCTGTTGCTCGATGCCCTGCAACGCATGGCGGCACAGGCCGAGGTAGAGGCGTTGGCCGACAGGGCCCCACCGGGCCTGTTCGAGCGCCTCTACAACGGCAGCACGCCCACCACCCCGTCAACGCAGAAACTGCTCGCTGCCTATCCGCGGCTTTCCCCTGCCCTGGCCACGCGTGTGCTGACACCGCTAGGCGAGGCTGAATCGCTCGCCTGGCAACAACAGGGACAGCTACCCATTCAGGTTCGCCAGGCACTGGAACAGGTGCACAGCGAGCTGCCCCTGATACGCGCCCTGGAGGGCGTGCTTCAGCCAGCCCGGGCCAGCAGCGACAGCGAACGCCTGCTGTTCAGCGCCCTGGATGCCATGCCCGACTGGCCTGCGGACCTGCGCCTGGAGCTGCATGGCGCAAGCCCCCAAGGCCCTTTGCTGGAGCAGGTCGGCAGCGAACAGGCCAGCACCCTGCGCCGTGTGATCAAAACGGCCGAAGGCTATGAGGTCGACCGGGGCGAGCGCCCTGCACCTGGACCACTTGATCCGGACCTCTGCCGTGCCATAGAGCAGGCACTGCCACGCTCGCATCGCGATACGCTGGGTATCCCGACGGCCGATGGCAGCTCGCTACGCCAGCGCGTACTGGGTTGGGTCGACCTGCACAGACAGACACTCGCCCAACGCCTCTGGGGGCACCGCGCGCTGCTGCGCAAGCCCATTGGCGGCTTGCGCGGCGGTCGGCCGCTTGACCCCGAACCGCCTCAGCCGCGCCTGGCAGGCTCGCTGGCCGGGGCCTATCGGCGCTTGTTCCCCGACGCCACCGACTGGGAATTCGAAAACTGGCTCGGCAACGACGAGGACAACCCGTACGTCGATGACATTCGCTCACCCACACAGCGGCTGCACGACCTGCAGCAGCGTCTGGATACTTTGCGCCGCGACCTGCATGAATGGGCCCGGCCCGATCCGCAGCGCCCGCACCAGCGGCACCTGGCCATCCGCCCCATCCTCAACGCCTGGCGGCGGCTGTCGACCGTAGCGCTTGAAGGGGGTGGCAGCCTGCACAGCCTGGACCTTTCCGGCCTGGAGCTGGACAACCAGGACTTGGCCAGCCTGGCCTTGCCAGACGACTTCACCCATGTGCAGCACCTGTCACTCAGCTACAACCGTTCGCTCAGCCAGTTGCCGGCCGAGTTCTACGAGCGCTTCCCCAACCTCAATCGCCTGCTGCTGGCCGACTGCCGGTTCGACACCGTGCCCCGCCTGGGTAACCCTGAGCACCTCGCCTGGCTGGATCTGGAGGGCAACCGCATTACCTGGAGTAGCCAGGCTCAGCAGGCACTGAACCGCTGCTCCGGGCTTGTAGTACTGGACCTTTCGGGCAACCCACTGCTGCAGGCCCTGGACCTGCGCGGCCTGGCCTACCTGAGGACGCTGTTCCTGAACGACTGTGCGCTCAGCGAATTGCCGCAAGGCCTGGACCAGATGATCGAGCCCATCATCGTGGATATTGCCGACAACCAGTTGCTGCGGCTGCCAGACGGTTTCACCGTGCCAAGGCCAGTCGCAGAGGCGCTGCGCCTGGAAAGCGAATGGCTGGGCGCCCCCGTGGTTGCACAGATCGAAGCTTACAACGCTGCGCATCAGGTGGACCTGATGGTATGCGCAAGCGACTATCAGGAATTCTTCGAACAGACCGGCCCGGCAGAACTGGCCCTGTGGCAGCGCTTGCCGCTGCAATATCGGCGCGACCTCAGGCCCTTGCTTGAGCTTGAACCGTTTTTGTCCCACCCAAGGCAAGCCCGTGCAGAGTTCTGGCGGCGCCTGGCCCTGATCGAGGCAGACCCCGCCCTGCGTCAGCAATGGTTGACGCACCCACCGTACGACCTGTTCAACCTCCCGCTTTGACCGCCCCCGGGTGCCTGCCTGCACAACAGGCAGGCATTTGCCGCCATGTTAAGCCAGACTGGTGTTTTTCCGGTGGCCGGTGCATGCTCGCAGCTGAAGCGATTCACCCGGCTTGAAACCCGCCCAGCAATGTGAGGTGCAGTACCCATGGACCGACTGCTCGATTCACTCTTCCCCAGCGCCGAGAACATCCCGGAAACCTGGCGCCTGGAAGCCCCCCTGGAACAACGCGACTATCTGGTGAACGGCGAGCTCAGGCGCTGGGACGGCCCCCTGGCCACGGTGCGCAGCCCGGTCTGGCTCAAGGAAGGCAACGATGAGCATCAGGTGGTGCTGGGCAGCGCCCCACTGCTCGATGCCGACACCGCGCTCACCGCCCTCGATGCCGCCGTGCAGGCCTACGACAAAGGCCGTGGCGCCTGGCCGAACATGCGCGTGGCCGAGCGCATCCAGCACGTCGAGACCTTCCTGGCACGCATGCGTGAACAGCGCCAGGCCGTGGTCAAGCTGCTGATGTGGGAGATCGGCAAGAACCTCAAGGATTCGGAAAAGGAATTCGACCGCACCTGCGACTACATCGTCGACACCATCAACGCCCTCAAGGACCTCGACCGCCGTTCCAGCCGCTTCGAGCTGGAACAGGGCACGCTAGGCCAGATCCGCCGTGCACCACTGGGCGTGGCCCTGTGCATGGGGCCATACAACTACCCGCTGAACGAAACCTTCACCACGCTGATCCCGGCGCTGATCATGGGCAACACCGTGGTGTTCAAGCCGGCCAAGTTCGGCGTGCTGCTGATTCGGCCGTTGCTAGAAGCCTTCCGTGACAGCTTCCCGCCAGGGGTGATCAACGTCATCTACGGCCGTGGCCGGGAAACGGTGAGCGCGCTGATGGCCAGCGGCAAGGTCGATGTGTTCGCCTTCATCGGCACGCACAAGGCCGCCAGCGACCTGAAGAAGCTGCACCCGCGCCCGCACCGGCTGCGCGCCGCGCTGGGGCTGGATGCCAAGAACCCGGGCATCGTGCTGCCCCAGGTGGACCTCGACAACGCCGTCGAAGAAGCAGTCACCGGTGCGCTGTCGTTCAATGGCCAACGCTGCACAGCACTGAAGATCCTGTTCGTCCACGAGGACGTGGTCGATGCCTTCCTCGACAAGTTCCAGCGCAAGCTGGCCGCGCTCAAGCCCGGCATGCCTTGGGAGCCAGGCGTTGCGCTGACGCCGCTGCCCGAGCCCGGCAAGGTCGACTACCTCGACGGCCTGGTCGCCGATGCCACCGCCAAGGGCGCACGCGTGCTCAACGAAGGTGGTGGGCACAGCCGTGGCTCGTTCTTCTACCCGGCCGTGCTGTACCCGGTGAAGAGCGACATGCGCGTGTACCACGAGGAGCAGTTCGGCCCGCTGGTGCCGGTAGTGCCCTACCGCGACCTGCAGACGGTGATCGACTATGTGCTGGACTCCGACTACGGCCAACAACTGAGCCTGTTCGGCAATGACCCGGCGACCATCGGCAGCCTGGTCGACATCTTCGCCAACCAGGTCGGGCGCATCAACATCAACGCGCAATGCCAGCGCGGCCCCGACACCTACCCGTTCAACGGCCGCAAGAACAGCGCCGAAGGCACCCTGTCGGTACATGACGCCCTGCGTGTGTTCTCGATCCGCACCTTGGTCGCAACGCGCTTCCAGGAGGCCAACAAGGAACTGATCAGCGAGATCATTCGCAACCGGCAGTCGAGTTTCCTGACCACCGACTACATCTTCTGACCGCCGCGCTTATAGAGAATCGGTCTATCACCCCTGTCGATTTTCCATCCGCGCAAACGACTCTAAGCAACAGGGGCGCCAACCGGCGCCCACTTCCAAGGAGAGTCGAACATGGCAGCCAAACCCATTCCCGAAGGCCAGCACAGCATCACGCCCTACCTGGCCATCAATGACGCCGCCAAGGCCATCGAGTTCTACAAGAAGGCCTTTGGCGCGGTGGAAATGTTCCGCCTCGATGCCCCTGGCGGCCGCGTTGGCCATGCCGAGCTGAAAATCGGTGATTCGTCGCTGATGCTGGGCGACCCCTGCGACATGGAAGGCGGCCTCACCGCCAGCCAGAAGCTCAGCGGCACAGGCGTGGGCCTGCACCTGTATGTCGAAGACTGCGACAAGGTCTACGCCCAGGCCCTGGCCGCCGGCGGCACCCAGTTGCATCCCTTGACCGACCAGTTCTACGGTGACCGCAGCGGCACCCTGAAAGACCCGTTCGGCAACATCTGGTTCGTTTCCACCCACAAGGAGGACCTGACCCCCGACGAAATTCGCGCCCGCGCGGCGAAGATGTTCGGTGGCAACTGAGCGGTAAGTTGAAAGCGGCGCGACTTTGCTTGAAGCTTGGGGCTCGTAGCTGGGAGCTGCTTCATGCGAATCATCGACAAAACCGCCGCACAGGTCCGTAGCCTGACCCCTGCAGAAGAGGAGCTGCTGGTCGGCTTTGCCACCGGCAGCCTCGCCGGCCCGCGCCTGCTGCAGGCCAACCAGTTGCTGATGAAGGTGCGCAACGCCAACCAGTGGCTGGCCTGCGACTGCCGCAACGATGCCTTGCCGGTACTCAATGTCACCCTCAACGGCAGCACCGGTACGCTGTTTCTCAAGAACAACCCGGGTACCGCCGAACACGCGCCCGGCTGCCCGTTCACCAAGGACGAGCGGGAAGCGGCCGAACGCGAGAACGACCCCGCGCCACCCGCTGCCTGGCTGCCGCCCGACACACCGTTGCGCCTGATCGGCGATTTTCGCAGCGGCACCGCCGGTGCCGGCGGCGACGGCAGCGAGCGGCGCGACCAACAGCGCCTGCTGTCACTGCTGCTGACCTGGATCGAGACCAGCGGCCTGAACCTGTATGCCACGCACCTGAAAAAGGACCTTACCGGGCAGTTTGCCGAGTTGCGCAGCGTTGCCAGCCGCTATCCGCTGCTGGAACGGGTGCCCGCCAGCAACTACCTGGAAACCCGCCTGGACATGAAGCACATGATGATGCTCAAGTCCCGCCTGCGCGAAGCCACGGTGTTCGGCAACCACCGCCGCCACGGCCTGCTGCTGGACTGCGTGGACCAGATCAAAGGGCGCAAGCTGTTCAACAACCGCAGTGAAGACGGCTTCGACTTCCAGGGCCACCACCTGTACTGGGGCGGCAACCGCACCGCCGGGCCGTTGCTGGCCTTGGCGCTGTACTCGCCGACCAGTGCCGGCAGCCATTTCTACGAGCTGATCCATGTTGCCAGCGTACCGGTGCTGTCCCGCGCCCACCTGTTCCCGGTGTATCGCGACGAAGAACGCGAGCCGCTCAAGGCCCTGGTATCGCTGGTCGACTGGATGGCCGGCAAAGGTGTGAAAGTACAGATGCGCCGCCCGGTGATCGGCGGCCAGGTGATGGATGAACTGGTAATGACTTCGGACCAGGACCGGGTGTTGTCGGTATCGTTGCTGGAGCAGCCAATCGGCCCCGAACCGGATACCGAGAACTTCAAGCGCTACGCCGACTTCAAGAGCCTGGAAACCTTCCGCAAATTCGTTGCCGGCTTCTTCATGCGTGAGCGCTGAGCCCATCTCCCGGCACACACAAAACTTGTAGGAGCGGCCTTGTGTCGCGATGGGCTGCAAAGCAGCCCCTGCAATTCATGCACTAGCACTGAAATCCTGAGGCCGCTCTGCGGCCCATCGCCGGCAAGCCAGCTCCCACCTTGACCGCATCAACCTCAAGCCATGCGCTGTCCCTGTGGGAGCGGGCGTGCCCGCGAAGAGGCCCGTACAGGCTGCATGAGGTTTACGTATCAACCCAGGAACAGCTTGTACGCCGGGTTGTCGGTCTCATCCCAGTACCGGTACCCCATCTCATCCAGCGCCAACGGCAACCCCGCCAACTCATCCCCCGGTACTTCCAGCGCCGCAAATACCCGTGCCTCCGCCGCACCATGGTTGCGGTAATGGAACAGACTGATGTTCCAGCGCTTGCCAAGCCGCTCCAGAAAGCCCAGCAAGGCCCCCGGGCGCTCGGGGAATTCGAAGCGCAGCACCCGCTCGTCAGCGCCGGGCGCGGCATGGCCGCCAACGGTATGGCGCACATGCAGCTTGGCCAGTTCGTTGTCGGTCAGGTCCAGTACGCTGTAGCCCTGCTCGCGCAGGCTGGCCAGCAATTGCTCGCGCGGGTCGTGCAGCGGGTGTGTCTGCACACCCACGAACAGCCGCGCCTCCTTGCCGGGGTAATAGCGGTAGTTGAACTCGGTGATCTGCCGCTTGCCCAGTGCCTGGCAAAAGGCGCGGAAGCTGCCCGGCTGTTCCGGAATGGTGACAGCGATGATCGCCTCGCGCTGCTCGCCCAGTTCGGCACGCTCGGCCACATGGCGCAGGCGGTCGAAATTGACGTTGGCCCCGGAATCGATCGCCACCAGGGTCTGCCCCTGCACGCCCTCGCGCGCCACGTACTTCTTGATCCCGGCCACGGCCAGGGCCCCGGACGGTTCGGTGATCGAGCGGGTATCGTCATAGATGTCCTTGATCGCCGCGCACAGCTCGTCGCTGCTCACCGTCACCACTTCGTCAACGAAGTGCCGGCACAGCTCGAAGCAATGGGCGCCGATCTGCGCCACCGCCACACCATCGGCGAAGGTGCCGACCTGCGGCAGGATCACCCGCTCACCAGCGGCCATGGCAGCCTGCAGGCAGTTGGAGTCCTCCGGCTCGACGCCGATCACCTTCACATCAGGGCGCAGGTACTTCACATAGGCGGCGATGCCAGCAATCAGCCCACCGCCACCCACCGGCACGAAGATGGCGTCCAGCGCCCCCGGGCGCTGGCGCAGGATCTCCATGGCCACAGTGCCCTGCCCGGCGATCACATCCGGGTCGTCGAACGGTGGCACGAAGGTGGCACCTTCGCTGTCGGCCAGTTTCAGCGCATGGGCCAAGGCATGGGGGAAGCTCTCGCCGTGCAGCACTACATGGCCACCGCGCGAACGTACCCCTTCCACCTTCAGCGACGGCGTGGTGGTAGGCATGACGATGGTGGCCTTCATGCCCAGGTGCGATGCCGCCATGGCCACACCTTGGGCATGGTTGCCCGCGGAGGCGGTGATCACGCCGCGCTCGCGCTGCACGGTACTCAGGCGTGACAGGCGGGTGTACGCACCGCGGATCTTGAACGAGAAAGTAGGCTGCAGGTCTTCCCGCTTGAGCAACACCTGGTTGCCCAGGCTGGCAGACAACGCAGGCGCAGCTTGCAAGGGCGTTTCGATGGCCAGGTCGTACACCGGGGCGGCAAGAATGCGCCGCACCTGCTCCGACAGCAGTTGCTGGGGGGTGAAGGTAGAACGAGGGCTGACGAAGCTGGTCATCGATGACTCCTTGGCTGTGTTCACGTTGCCCAGGAGTCAGAGAGAAGAAACCCGCCTCCAGGGCGGGTTCGGTGCACGTACGCGCTAGCCCGCCAAGCTGATAATGGCGGTAATAATAATGGCGTTGACGTGCTGGAAAGTATTCATGGGGTAGGAACTTAGCCGGTAGTGCGGCACAAAGTCAACACTTCGCCTGCTGCGCCGAAAGCGGCACATCGAACACCTTGTCGAAGCCCCACTGGAAGACAAACGCGTAAGCGAAGAAGAACACGAACAACGCCAGGTTGGTCAGCAACGCCGCCCACAGGCTGACATCCAGCCAGTACGCCACCAGCGGCAGCAGGATCAGCACCAGCCCGCCCTCGAAGCCCAGCGCATGCAGCAGGCGCCGCAGGAAAGTGCGCTCACGCCGGTGCTGGCGCGCTTCCCAGCGTTCGAACACCCAGTTGTAGGCCATGTTCCAGCTCATCGCGATGCCCGACATCAGCACCGACAGCACGGTCGACTGCGCCATGCCGGCACCGAACGCCAGCTCCAACGCGGGCGCCACGCAGGCGACGGCGATGGCCTCGTAAAGGATGGCCTGGACGATCTTGCGTGCCTTGCCTTGCATGTTCAGCTCCCTGGGTAAACGACCTGTAAAGCTACAAGAAGTGGCCCACAAGAAAAAGCCTAAAATTTGGACAACCCCGCGTTCGGCTGCTTGTATCTATCCAGTACAAACGGCGACAAGTCGTACAACTTCGTCCAGGGAATCGAACGAGGATATAGACGATGGCCCACCCCTTCCTGCCGGTGACCGGCACATGAGCCTGGCATTCATCGATTTTCTCACCTATGTGCTGTTCGGCCTGAAGATACTCGCGATCGTCCTGGCCACGCTGATGTTCCTGCTGGGCCTGGATGACCTGTTCATCGACCTTTGCTACTGGGGCCGCAAGCTGATCCGGCGCTTTCGCATCTACGACAAGTACGAAAAAGCCGACGAAAAACGCCTGTTCGAGGTACCGGAAAAGCCCCTGGCGATCATGGTCCCGGCCTGGAACGAAGTGGGCGTGGTCGGCGAGATGGCGCGCCTGGCAGCCTCGACCATCGACTACGAGAACTACCAGATCTTCGTCGGCACCTACCCCAACGACCCGCAAACCCAGGCCGACGTCGACGCGGTGTGCCTGCACTATCCCAACGTGCACAAGGTGGTCTGCGCTCGCCCCGGCCCCACCAGCAAGGCCGACTGCCTGAACAACATCATCGACGCGCTGCTGCGCTTCCAGCAGGACGCCGGCATCCAGTTCGCCGGCTTTATCCTGCACGACGCCGAAGACGTGATCTCGCCCATGGAGCTGCGCCTGTTCAACTACCTGCTACCGAACAAGGACATGATCCAGATCCCGGTGTACCCCTACGCACCGGAATGGAAAGGCTTCACCGCCGGCCACTATGTCGACGAGTTCGCCGAAAACCACGGCAAGGACGTGATCGTGCGCGAGGCCCTGACCGGCCAGGTGCCCAGCGCCGGGGTCGGCACCTGCTTCAGCCGCCGCGCCATCAGTGCGCTGCTCGAGGACGGCGACGGCATCGCCTTCGACGTACAGAGCCTCACCGAAGACTACGACATCGGCTTCCGCCTTAAGCAGAAGGGCATGAAGTGCATTTTCGCCCGCTACTCCATCACCGACCCGGCGCTGACCCTGAAGCAGGAATGGCGCCCGGGCATGAGCCGCGAATTCGCCCAGGTGATCTGCGTGCGCGAGCACTTCCCGCGCGACTGGCAGCATGCCATCCGGCAGAAGTCGCGGTGGATCGTCGGCATCGTGTTCCAGGGCACCAGCAACCTCGGCTGGAGCCGCAAGGGCGCGCTCAACTACTTCCTCTGGCGTGACCGCCGCGGCCTGTTCGCCTACCTGCTGAGTTTCCTGGTCAACCTGTTGCTGCTGGTGTTGCTGGCCATGTGGCTGGTCACGGTGATTGCGCCGGAGTCGTGGCGCTTCATGTCGATCCTCAGCGACAGCTGGCTGCTGACCACCTTGCTGTGGCTGAACGGGCTGATGCTGTTCAACCGCCTGTTCCAGCGCGCCTGGTTCGTGACCCGCTTCTATGGCATCGGCGAAGGGCTGTTGTCGGCACCACGGATGATGTGGAGCAACTTCGTCAACTTCTTCGCCAACCTGCGTGCCCTGCGCCAGGTGATGGAAATGGGTGACTCGCGGCGCGTGGCCTGGGACAAGACCACCCACGAATTCCCCGCCATCGCCGCCCCCGCCCGCACGCCGCTGGGCCAACGCCTGGTGGCCAAGGGCCTGATCAGCGACGAACAGCTGCAACAGGCGATCACCAGCCCGGTACGCCGGCGCCTGGGCCGCGAGCTGCTGTTGCGCGGCTGGCTGAACAGCGAACAGCTGGTCGCCACCCTGGCCGAGCAGATGGACCTGCCCTGGGCACCGCTCAACCCGTTCAAGCTCGACCCGCAGCTGATCGCCAAACTGCCGCGCAAGCTGGCGACGCACTATGGCGTGCTGCCGGTGGCCGAAGACGGCGACACGCTGGTGCTGGCCAGCGAAAGCCCGGTCAGCCAGGTATCGCTGGGGGTAATCAGCCGCCACCTGAAGCGCCCGGTCAGCGCCCGCCTGGCGCCCCAGGGCCGGGTGACCCTGGGCCTGCGCTACCACTACCCAAGCCCCTGGCAGAAGCCGGAAACCCGCGACATGCTGGCCATCCTCGAGCGCCACCAGGACGACGAAGTGCTGCTGGAACAGGTCAGCCACCATCAGGTGATGCTCGGCGCCTTGCTGCAGGTGCGCGGCATGGTCCCGGTCACTTTGTTCAACCAGGCGCTGATCGACTTCGACCCGGAACACCAGAGCCTCGGCGAGCACCTGATTGCCCGCGGCATCATCACCGAGCAGGTGCTGCAGCAGGCCCTGATCGAACAGGCCAGCGAACAGCAGGCCGCTTTTGACCTGACCCGGGAGGTGGCATGAAGCCGCGCTTTTCCCTCACTTTCACTGGCTTGTTGCTGTGCTCCGCCGCCCTGCCCTGCGCCGCTTCGGCGCCGATGACCGACTTTCAGCGGTTCACCAGCTACCCGTTCATGGAGCGCAGCTACCGCGAAGCGAAGAAGGACAACTGGCCCGAGGTCGAACGCCTGACCCGCCACGTGCTGGGCCGGGTGCCGAACAACGACGAAGCCCGTGCGCTGCTGGTCGAGGCACTGGCTCACCAGCGCCGCTACAAGGAGGCCGAGGCCCTTGCCGAACAGTTGGGCGACAGCCCCGAATACGCCAACGCCCTGCTTGAACTGCGCCTGGCCTGGATCGAACAAGACCCGCCGCCGGCCAGCCAGGTAGAACAGTGGCTGGCCAGCAGCGACGGCACCCACCGGGTGCGCCTGTGGCAGGCCTATAGCCTGAGCCTGGCCAAATACGGTGGTGCCGCCAAGGCGCTGGACTGGCTCAACCATCTGCCGCCTCAGGGGGACGGCCAAGTGCTGCGCCTGGCCCGGGCCAACTTCGCCGAGCAACTGCGCAACTGGAAGGAAACCATCGAACAGCTGCAGCCGTTGGCCGACCAAGGCCAGTTGCCTGCGCAAGACTGGCAGCGCCTGGCCAATGCCTATATCCAGCAGGTGGATGAAAAAGGGCTGAACGCGCTGCTGCCCAGCGCCCCTTCCCCCGAAGCAGCCAACCAGGCCCGCCTGGCGATGGCCAACCGCGCCATCGCCGTCGGCCAGAACCAGCAGGCCCGGCATTGGCTGCAGGCACTGCCCGCCGCGCAGCTGAACCAGCCCGAGCAGCGCCAGCAACTGTGGGAGCTGGCCCGCGAAGGCGACGACGCGCCGCTGGTACAGCGCCTGAGCAACGAACTGCAACGCCCCTGCCTGGAAACCGTCGACTGGCTGTCGCACCGCGACCCGGAGCTGGCGCGCGAGCAGTTCAAGGGCTGCACCGCCGGCACCGACCCCAGGGCCTATGCCGTGCTCAAGCAGCGCCTGTACGGCGACCCGCCCCAGCCCCCGCAACCACGCACCGCCGCCGAATGGGAGCAACGCTATCGGCAGAGCGGCGATATGGCCGCACTGGAGCAAGCCACCTTCCTGCTGATGCAACAGGGCCATGGCGAACACGCCCGGCAACTGCTGGAGCAGGCCTACGACCGCCACCAGGGCCGCCTTGCACCGTCGCTGCTGCAGCGCCTGGGCAACCTGTATGCGCGCAACGACGGGCCGCTGGACAGCCGCCGCATGCTCGGCCTGATCCCTCGGGTCGACGCCAGTACCCGGGCCCAGCTGCTCGGCCGCCTGGCCGAGGCTGGCCAGTGCGATGCCGTGCGCCAGGCCGTACCGGCCACCCCGAGCGAGCCCGGCCAGTACCGCGCCCTGGGCCGCTGCGCCATGCCCGACCAGCCCGGCGAAGCGGTGGTCTACTACCAGGCCGCCGAGCGCCTGGGCGACAGCGGGAGCCGCTTGCCCCTGGCCTATGCCCTGGAAGCCGCTGGCGACTCCGAAGCGGCCCTGCCCATCTGGCGCACCCAGCCGGACAGCGCCTGGACCGACAACGCCCGCCTCACCGCCGCCCGTGGCGCGCTGAACGCCGGCGACGCACAAGCGGCCCGGCGCTATTGGGACGCCGCCGCGCACGATAGCGCCGACGACTGGGCCCTGGGTGCCGCCATCGCCCAGCGCCAAGGCGATTACCAAGCCGCGCTGGGCTTCCAGCGCCAGGCCCTGGCACACAACCCGCGGGCCGACCACTACTACGCTGCCTCCAGCACTGCGCAACTGGCTGGCGACAGTGCCCAGAGCAGCGCCTGGCTGGCCGAAGCCGTGCGCCTGGCCCCCGACCAGCCACGCTACCGCGCCGACTACGGCATGCGCCTGGCCAGCTCGACGGACAAGGCCCAGCGCCGCCAGTCGATCCCCTACCTGGAGCGCGCCACCCACGATTTCCCCGAGGACTACCGCCTTGGCGAGACGCTGGCCTTGCGCTACGACGAAGCCGAAGACAGCGCTTCGGCGCGCCGCGAACTGCGCCGCATCCTCGATGTGGAGCAGGACCTGGTCGACGGCGACGACGAATACGGCAGCCTGGAAGCCCGCAAGTACCGCCAGCGCCGCGCCCACGAAAGCCTGTCGCGGCGCGACACCATCACCCTGGCCAGCACCTGGTCGCCGGCCGGCACCTCGACCAACGACAAGTTCCTCGACAATGGCCAGCGCAGCGGCACTTCGCGCCGCGCGCAATCGCAGAACGTGCAGCTGGCCATGTGGGACCACGCCCTGGGCGAAGAGCCCAGCCGCAACGGCAGCACCCTGTCGGTGTATGGCCGGGTACTGTTCGGTGGGCAAAGCCGCACCGACTACGCGCAAAGCATGGGCACCGGTGTCGGCCTGCGCTACAAGCCATTCGGCCAGGCCAACCTCAACCTGTATGCCGAGCTGTACCACCAGCGTCAGATCGACGAAGAGCACTACCGCGGCCTGAGCCTGGGCCAATTGCTGGGCCCGGCCAAGGTCGGCGGCAACTGGGGCGACCTGCGTCACCACGCCGAATCGAGCAACGACCTGCTGTTGCGTGCCACCGCCTCGTTCCTCGACCAGGGCGACTGGCGCAACGACTGGCGGGTCGATGAAGACGACTGGAACGAGCGCTTCCTCTACCTCGACGCCGCCTGGTGGACCCGTGCCGGCGACCACGCCTGGCTGTCGCGCTACCAGCAGGGCCACGCCTGGAAGCTGCCGGGCAGCTCGCCGCAAACCATCATGCCCTATGGCTTTGTCGAGTTTTCCAGCCAGGACCCGAGCAACGACTGGCGCCAGGACGCCCGGGCCGGGGTTGGTGTGCGCTGGCAATGGTGGTTCGATGACGACCGCTACAACGCCTACCGCGGTTCGCTGAAAGTGCGTGCCGAATACCAGCAATCGCTGGGCGGCAATCTATACGAGCGCGCCAACGGCGTGCTGGTCGGTGCGGAGATGACCTTCTGATGCGTACGTTCCTGGCCCTCTGCCTGCTTGCCCTGTGCCTGCCAGCCAGCGCCGACCAGCGCCTGTTCTACCAACCCCTCAACCGCGACGCCAATGTCACCCCCGCCCAGTGGCAGCAACTGTGGCACGCCACCGTGGCCCAGGGCGGCAAGACCCTGATCGTGCAGTGGAGCGCCTATGGCGACAGCGATTTCGGCGGTGCCCAAGGCTGGCTGGCCGACAGCCTGCGCAGCGCGCGTGCCCAGGGCCTGCAACTGGTGCTGGGGCTGTACATGGACCCGGCCTATTACCAGCGCATCGACGAGCTGGACGGTGAAGGCCTGAATAGCTACTGGAAGGCGCAGCTGGGGCGCTCGCTCAGCCAGTACCAGCAACTGCGCCAGGCGTGGCAGTTGCCGGTGGACGGCTGGTACCTGCCCATGGAGCTGGACGACCATCATTTTCATGAGGCCGAGCGCCGTGATGCCCTGCACACCCAGTTGCAGGCCTTCAACCGGCAACTGGACAAGCCATTGCACATCAGCGCTTTCAGCGCCGGCAAACTCTCACCGCGGGTCAATGCCGCATGGCTGGATCAACTGGCCGGGTTGGGCTTGACTGTGTGGTGGCAGGATGGCACCGGGACCGGGCGCTTGCCCGCGTTGGTGCGCCAGGGCTACGAGCAGGCCTTGCCATGCCGGGTGGGCGTGGTGCGCGAGGCGTTCCGCCAGGTGAGCGCGCCAGGCCAGGCGTTTCGAGCTGAGCCTGCCCAGCCGAAGCTGGGCGCCGGGTGCCATGCCGAGGCGGTGTTCGACCTGCGTTACCGGCCATGGGCCCGGGGTGTTCTGCCCACCAATTGAGTCTCCAGGCCCGGCCTCTTCGCGGGTAAACCCGCTCCCACAGGGACCGCACAGATTTCCACTGCTGTGGGAGGCCTGTGCGAGCGGGTTTACCCGCGAAAGGGCCAGGCCTGGTAAAGCAGTACTCTCAGGAGCCCAGCGATGTTCAAAACCATCGAAGCCCACGTTCGCAAACAGGTCGCCCCCGCCGCCCTGCGCGCCGAATTCCGCCAGCACGAATTCGAGGCCATGCGCCCATTCTGCCTGTTGGTATTCTGCGTCAGCATCCTGATCTGGCTGGTCTTCGACCTGATCGTCAGCTTCCTCGGCGGCCAGGGTTTCACCTGGCTGTCCTATCTGTTCATCACCCTGCTCGGCGCCCTCACCGTGGTGCTGCGGTTCACCCGTCGCAGCCATCATTTCGATGTGCTCAACCTGCTGTTCATCGCCTCCATCACCCTGGGCATGCGCCTGGTGATCGAAGGCATCCCGGTGGCCCTGCGCCCGGTGTGGCTGGTGCTCGGGGTCTCCACCGTGCTGTATGCCGTGTCGGTGCTACCGGTGCGGCGCTGGTCGTTCTTCTGCGCCATGGCCATCACCTGGGTGGTGCTCAACCCGTTCTACCACACCCGCATCGGGCCGGACGAACTCGAAGGCGCCATGCTGATCAGCTACGCGGTGTTCCTCAGCGGCCTGGTCATCTACAGCTACCTGCAGATGCGCAAGGCCAAGCTGCACAACTTCTACCTGTCCAAGGTGCTGCTGGACCAGGCCTATGTCGATGCCCTGACCGAAATCCCCAACCGCCGTTCGTTCATGGCCCAGGCCGACCGCCAACTGCGCCTGGCCACGGCCGAGCAGTACCTGGCGATGATCGACATCGACAACTTCAAACGGGTGAATGACCGTTTCGGCCATGACGTGGGCGATGAAGTACTCAAGCGCGTGGCCCTGCATATCAAGGCGAGCATGGCCGGTTACGAGTTTGCCCGACTGGGCGGCGAGGAATTCGCGATCTTTTTCCAGGGGCTGGACCAGCAAGGCGCCGAGCAACGGGTGGCGGCGCTGTGCCAACGAGTGCGCGAGGACGTTGGCGAGCACCCGGTGACTGTCAGCATCGGCCTGGCCCGGGTGGACCAGGGCGACAGCCTGACCACGGCGCTGGTGCGCGCCGACCAGGCGCTTTACGAGGCCAAGCACAGTGGCAAGGACCGCTTTGTGCTGTGGTCTGCCCGGCTGGCAGAAAGTGATTAGCAGGCCCAGCCTCTTCGCGGGCTCGCCCGCTCCCACAGGGACCGCACAGGCTTCGAACCCTGTGAATGCCCTGTGGGAGCGGGCAAGCCCGCGAAAGGGCCGGTACAGGCAGCCCATCACCCGGCAGGCAAGCGAATCCGGAACTGTGCACCACCCAGCGCCGACTGCGCCACGGTCAAGCTGCCACCCTGCCCCTCGATCGCCCGCCGGCTGATCGCCAACCCCAGGCCAAACCCGCCGGTATTGCGGTCACGGCTACGGTCCAGGCGGTAGAACGGCTGGAAAATCCGCTCGCGCTCCTCCACCGGAATACCAATCCCGTCATCCTCCACCGTCACCAGGCAGGCGCCATCGTCTTCCAGGCGCAAGCGCAGCAACAGGCTTTCGTCGCAGTAACGCATGGCATTGCGCACCAGGTTCTGCACCGCCCGTGCCGTCAGCCGTGGGTCCAGCACAAAACGCGGCAGATCCCCCTCGGCCCGCACCTCCCACTGGATACCCCGGCCATCGAGCTCCTCGGCAAAGCCGCCGAGCACGCTGTCGACCAGTTCCAGCAACGACACCTCGACCCGCTCGCGGGCCTGGTCGGCGTTGTACAGCCGGCTGTAGGACAACAGCTCCAGCACCAGCTCATCCAATTCACGCACATGCCCCACCAGCTCCAGCAGGCGCTTGCGGCTGGCCGGCGGCACTTCGTCGAACAGCAGCACCAGGCCGAAGTCCAGCCGGGTCAACGGCGTGCGCAACTCGTGCGACACCGCATTGAGCAGCTCGCGCTGCTGGTTGACGTGGCGCTCCAGGTCACTGGCCATGGTGTCGAACACCCCGGCCAGTTCGCCGATGTTGGAGTGCGGCGAGATGTGCGTACGCTCGGCCATCTGCCCCTGGCCCAGGCGCCGGGCGGTTTCCTTGAGGCGCTCCAGGTCGCGCCAGTGCGGCCATACCCACAGCAACAGGCAACCGAGCATCGCTGCACCGATCAGGACGGTCACACCCCACGACAGCACGTTGATATCCAGTGGGTCTGGCGGTGAGTGCAGGCGCACCAGCCATTCCTTGTCCAGCGGCGCCAGCACCGTCTCGTAGTAGCCCCATTCGGCGATGCGCACGGCGTACAGGCCGTGCTCCAGGCGCGCCTGCTCGTCCTCGCTCAGTTCGGCCTGGTCCATGCGCAGCAGTTGCAGTTCCAGCGGCGCGAAATCACTGGCCAGCTCTTGCTCCACCGCTGGCCACTGCTCGCGCGGGGCCTGGCGGAACTGGCGCACGATCAGCGACTGCACGCCCTTGGCCTGGTCCAGGTTGTAGGCCATGAAGCGGTCCTGGAACAGGCCGACGATGGTGTCCGGGATGAACAAAAGTGCACCGGCATAGGCAACGATGATCACCAGGTACAGCCGCACCAGAATCTTCAGCATGGGCGGTCAGCACTCCCACTCGACACGGCTGAACAGGTAGCCCTTGCCCCACACGGTCTTGATCTTGCGCGCTTCGCCGGCGTTATCGTCGAACTTGCGCCGCAGCTTGGAGATGGCCACGTCCACCGAGCGGTCGGTGCCGTTGAACTCGATACCCCGCAGTTGCTGCAGGATGCGGTCGCGGTTCAGCACTTCGCCGGCATTGCGCGCCAGTACCACCAGCAGGTTGTACTCGCCGCTGGACAGCTCCACCTCTTCGCCGCGCCAGCTCACGGTGCGCTCGGCCAGGTCGATGCGCAGGCCACCGATCAGGATCAGGTCGTTGTCCAGGCGCGGCTCGTTGACGCTGCTGCGGCGCAGCAGGGTGCGCACGCGGGCCAGCAGCACACGCGGCTCGCAGGGTTTGGTCACGTAGTCGTCGGCGCCCATTTCCAGGCCCAGGACCTGGTCGTGGCTGTCGTCGCGGGCGGTCAGCATCAGGATCGGCAGGCCCTGCGACTCCTGGCGCAGCAGGCGGCACAGCTGCAGGCCATCGATGCCCGGCAGCATCAGGTCGAGGATGACCAGGTCGGGCTTTTGCCGGCGGTACTCGTCCAGCACGTGATCGCCGCGGGCGATCACCTGGACATGGAAGTCGTTGCGTTGCAGGTAGCTGGCGATCAGCTCGGACAGGGCGCTGTCGTCTTCGACCAGGAAAATATTCGGCATAGGCGCTTGGAAGTCTGGGTTGGGGTAAGACCTCACCGGCCTCTTCGCGGGCTTGCCCGCTCCCACAGGGACCCAACAGCACTTGAAAGCTGTGCAGTCCCTGTGGGAGCGGGCAAGCCCGCGAAGAGGCCGGCACAGGAATACTCAGGATATAGAACACTACAGGCAGACAGGATTGTTCTTCACACTTTTTCACACTCGCCCTACAGGTATTAACAGCCACCCAAGGAACGCCTGCCGTAGCATACCGGTGGTCATCATCGGAAGATCCGCATGTCTACTACCCTCCCCCCACGCTTGCGCCCGTTGGCGCTTCTGGCGTTCCTGAGCCTGTCCCTGGCCGGCTGCGACGACAGCGCCGAACAGGAAGAACAAGCCCCCACCCCGCAAGTGCGGGTGGAAACCCTGCAACTGCAGCCATTGGCCATCAGCAGTGAGCTCAGCGGCCGTATCCTGGCGCCGCGCACCGCCGAAGTGCGTGCGCGCGTCGCGGGCGTGGTGCTCAAGCGGGTGTACCGCGAAGGCAGCGACGTCAAGCAGGGCGATGTGCTGTTCCTGATCGACCCGGCACCGTTCAAGGCCGACCACGACAGCGCCCGCGCCACCCTGGCCAAGGCCGAGGCCACCTTGTACCAGGCACGCCTGCAGGAGCAGCGCTACCGCGAACTGGTCGACGACAAGGCCGTCAGCCGCCAGGAATACGACAACGCCAAGGCCAGCTACCTGCAGGCCGATGCCGCAGTGGCCGAGGCCAGGGCCGCCCTGGAGCGCACCCGCCTCAACCTCGGCTACGCCACCGTGACCGCGCCGATTTCCGGCCGTATCGGCCGCGCCCAGGTCACCGAAGGTGCGCTGGTCGGGCAGAACGAGACCACGCCGCTGGCGACCATCCAGCAGCTGGACCCGATCCACGCCGATGTCACCCAGTCGACCCGCGAGCTCAACGCCCTGCGCCGTGCCCTGCGTGCCGGCGAGCTGCAGCAGGTCGGCGACGGCCAGGCCCGGGCCACGCTGATCCAGGACGATGGCAGCACCTACCCGCTGCCGGGCAAACTGCTGTTCTCCGACATCAGCGTCGACCCCAGCACCAACCAGATCACCCTGCGCAGCGAGTTCCCCAACCCGGACCTCGACCTGCTGCCCGGCAGCTACGTGCGCGTGCGCCTGGAGCAGGCCGTGCAGCCCAAGGGCCTGAGCGTGCCGCAGCGCGCCATCCTGCGCGACAGCGCTGGCGTGCCCAAGGTGCTGGTGGTCGATCCGCAGGCCCGGGTCAGCGACCGCCAGGTGGTACTGGGCAGCGCCCAGGGCGACCGCTGGATCGTCAGCGAAGGCCTGGCCCCCGGCGAGCGGGTGGTGGTCGAGGGCCTGCAACACGTCAAGGCAGGTGACCAGGTGCAGGTCGACAATGCATCAGGGGCATCGCCCATCGCACAGCACACTGGCCAGTGAGGGCCTGATTCATGCCGCAATTCTTCATCGACCGCCCGGTATTCGCCTGGGTGGTCGCCCTGTTCATCCTGCTGGCCGGTGCCCTGGCCATCCCGCAGCTGCCGGTGGCCCAGTACCCCAACGTGGCCCCGCCGCAGGTGGAAATCTACGCCGTGTACCCGGGCGCCTCGGCGGCGACCATGGACGAGAGCGTGGTCAGCCTGATCGAACAGGAGCTCAACGGCGCCGACAACCTGCTGTACTTCGAGTCGCAGAGCAGCCTGGGCAGCGCCACCATCACCGCCACCTTCGCCCCGGGCACCAACCCGGACCTGGCCCAGGTCGACGTGCAGAACCGCCTGAAGGTGGTCGAGTCGCGCCTGCCGCGCCCGGTGACCCAGCAAGGCCTGCAGGTGGAAAAGGTCTCCACCGGCTTCCTGCTGCTGGCCACCCTCACCTCCGAAGACGGCAAGCTCGACGAAACTGCCCTGTCGGATATCCTTGCGCGCAACGTGATGGACGAGATCCGCCGCCTCAAGGGCGTCGGCAAGGCCCAGCTGTACGGTTCGGAGCGCGCCATGCGCATCTGGATCGACCCGCGCAAGCTGATCGGCTTCAACCTCACGCCCAACGACGTGGCCGAGGCCATCGCCGCGCAGAACGCCCAGGTGGCCCCCGGCAGCATTGGTGACCTGCCCACCCGTGGCACCCAGGAAATCACCGCCAACGTGGTGGTCAAGGGCCAGCTGAGCACCCCAGAGGAGTTCGCCGGGATTGTCCTGCGTGCCAACCCGGACGGTTCCACAGTGACCATCGGCGATGTCGCCCGGGTCGAGATCGGTGCCCAGGAATACCAGTACGGCACGCGCCTGAACGGCAAGCCGGCCACCGCCTTCAGCGTGCAGCTGTCGCCGGGCGCCAACGCCATGGAAACCGCCACCCTGGTGCGGGCGAAGATGCAGGACCTGGCGCGCTACTTCCCCGAAGGCGTCAAGTACGACATCCCCTACGACACCTCGCCATTCGTCAAGGTGTCGATCGAGCAGGTCATCAACACCCTGTTCGAGGCCATGCTGCTGGTGTTCGCGGTGATGTTCCTGTTCCTGCAGAACCTGCGCTACACCCTGATCCCGACCCTGGTAGTGCCGGTGGCCCTGATGGGCACCTTCGCCGTGATGCTGGCCATGGGCTTCTCGGTCAACGTGCTGACCCTGTTCGGCATGGTGCTGGCCATCGGCATCCTGGTCGACGATGCCATCGTGGTGGTGGAAAACGTCGAGCGGATCATGGCCGAGGAAGGCCTGCCGCCCAAGGAAGCCACGCGCAAGGCCATGGGCCAGATCAGCGGCGCGATCGTCGGCATTACCCTGGTGCTGGTGGCGGTGTTCCTGCCCATGGCCTTCATGCAAGGTTCGGTGGGGGTGATCTACCAGCAGTTCTCGCTGTCGATGGCAGTGTCGATCCTGTTCTCGGCGTTCCTGGCCCTCAGCCTGACCCCGGCGCTGTGCGCCACCCTGCTCAAGCCGGTGGCCAAGGGCGAGCACCACGAACGCAAGGGCTTCTTCGGCTGGTTCAACCGCCGCTTCGAGGGCATGAGCAACGGCTACCAGCGCTGGGTGATGCAGGCGCTCAAGCGCAGCGGCCGCTACCTGTTGGTATACGCGTTGCTGCTGGCGGTGCTGGGCTATGGCTTCAGCCAGCTGCCCACGGCGTTCCTGCCCACCGAAGACCAGGGCTACACCATCACCGATATCCAGCTGCCGCCGGGCGCCAGCCGCATGCGCACTGAACAGGTGGCGGCACAGATCGAGGCGCACAACGCCGAAGAGCCCGGCGTGGGTAACACCACCTTGATCCTGGGTTTCAGCTTCTCGGGCAGCGGGCAGAACGCGGCACTGGCCTTCACCACGCTCAAGGACTGGTCCGAACGCGGCGCCGACGACAGCGCCCAGTCGATTGCCGACCGCGCGACCATGGCCTTCACCCAGCTCAAGGACGCCGTGGCCTACGCTGTGCTGCCGCCACCGATCGACGGCCTTGGCGAGTCGACCGGCTTCGAGTTCCGCCTGCAGGACCGCGGCGGCATGGGCCACGCCGAGCTGATGGCCGCCCGCGACGAGCTGCTGGCCAATGCCGGCAAGAGCAAGGTGCTGACCAACGTGCGCGAAGCCTCGCTGGCGGAAAGCCCGCAGGTGCAGCTGGAAATCGACCGCCGCCAGGCCAATGCCCTGGGCGTGTCGTTTGCCGATATCGGCTCGGTGCTGGACGTGGCCGTGGGTTCCAGCTACGTCAACGACTTCCCCAACCAGGGCCGCATGCAGCGGGTGGTGGTGCAGGCCGAAGGCGACCAGCGCAGCCAGGTCGAAGACCTGCTGAAGATCCACGTGCGCAACGACAGCGGCAAGATGGTGCCACTGGGTGCCTTCGTCCAGGCCAGGTGGGTCAGCGGCCCGGTGCAGCTGACCCGCTACAACGGCTACCCGGCGATGTCGATTTCCGGCGAACCGGCGGCCGGCTACAGTTCGGGCGAAGCCATGGCCGAGATCGAGCGCCTGGTAGCCCAGCTGCCGGCCGGTGCCGGCCTGGAATGGACTGGCCTGTCGCTGCAGGAGCGGCTGTCGGGCAGCCAGGCACCGATGCTGATGGCGCTGTCGTTGCTGGTGGTGTTCCTGTGCCTGGCAGCGCTGTACGAAAGCTGGTCGATCCCCACCGCAGTACTGCTGGTAGTACCGCTGGGCGTGCTCGGTGCGGTGCTGGCGGTGACCCTGCGCGGCATGCCCAACGACGTGTTCTTCAAGGTCGGCCTGATCACCCTGATCGGCCTGTCGGCGAAGAACGCCATCCTGATCATCGAGTTCGCCAAGAGCCTGGTCGACCAGGGCGTCGATGCCGCCGACGCCGCCGTGCAGGCCGCGCGCCTGCGCCTGCGGCCGATCGTGATGACCTCGCTGGCGTTCATCCTGGGCGTGGTGCCACTGGCCATCGCCAGCGGCGCCAGTTCGGCCAGCCAGCAGGCGATCGGCACCGGGGTGATCGGCGGCATGCTCAGCGCCACCCTGGCAGTGGTGTTCGTGCCGGTGTTCTTCGTGGTGGTGATGCGCCTTGCCGGGCGACGCCAGGCGGGTAAGGCCGACACGCAGGCCGTGACCAGCGAAAGCTGACTGGACAAGCCCCGCGTGAAATGGGAGGGTTCCCGGCAATGACTGTCCGGAACCCTTTTTCATGCCTGATGCCCTTCCCCCCTGCTCCATCCTCATTCTCGCCGGTGGCCGCGGCCAGCGCATGGGCGGCCGCGACAAGGGCCTGGTCGACTGGCAGGGCGAACCGCTGGTGGCGCATGTGCAGCGCGTGGTACGGCCGCTCAGCGATGACCTGGTGATTTCCTGCAACCGTAACCAGCAGGCCTACCGGGCGTATGCCGACCAGTTGGTGGGCGATGCCGAGGCGGACTACCCCGGGCCGTTGGCGGGGGTGATTGCCGGGCTCAAGGTGGCGCGGCATGAATGGGTGGTGCTGTTGGCCTGTGATGCACCGCTGGTTGACCGGGGGTTGATCGAGGACCTGCTAAGGCTGGCGGTGACCAGTGACAGTGCGGCCATGGTGCGCCAGGGTGGGTACTGGCAGCCGATGTTCAGCGTGCTGCCACGCCGGGTGTTGCCGGTGCTGGAGCAGGCCTGGGCGGCGGGCGAGCGGAGTTTGCAGAAGGCCTTGCTGCGTGAAGCGGTGCAGGGGCTGGAATGTAGTGACGATGATCGCAGGTTGAGCAACTTCAACAGCCCGGAGCTGTTGCAAGGCTGAGATCATCTACTGCCTGTGCCGGCCTCTTCGCGGGTAAACCCGCTCCCACAGGTACTGCACAGGCCTCAAGGGCGTTGGAGACCTGTGGGGAGCATCTACTGCCTGCACTGGCCTCTTCGCGGGCACGCCCGCTCCCACAGGTATGTCACAGGTCTGACGGGCAGTGAATTTCCTGTGGGAGCGGGCGTGCCCGCGAAGAGGCCAGCACAGGCGACACATCACCCGGCAGACAATTCCTCGACACTGATCTCGCGCATGCGGAACTTCTGCACCTTGCCGGTCACCGTCATCGGGAACTCATCGACAAAGCGGAAGTACCGCGGCACCTTGAAGTGCGCTATCCGCGCCTTCGCCCACTCGCGCAGTTCTTCCGCACTGGCCGTATGCCCCGGGTGCAGCCGCACCCAGGCCACGATCTCTTCACCGTACTTGCTGCACGGCACGCCAATCACCTGCACATCAGCCACCGCCGGGTGGGTGAAGAAGAACTCCTCCAGCTCGCGCGGGTAGATGTTCTCGCCGCCGCGAATGATCATGTCCTTGCTGCGCCCGACAATACGCACATAGCCCTGCTCGTCCATCACCGCCAGGTCGCCGGTGTGCATCCAGCCTTCCTCATCGATGCTTTCGGCCGTGGCCTTGGGGTTGTTCCAGTAGCCCAGCATCACGCTGTAACCCCGCGTGCACAGCTCGCCAATCTCGCCACGCGGCACGCTGTTGCCATCGGCATCGATCACCTTGTTCTCCAGCCGCGGCTGGGTGCGCCCGACGCTGGTCACGCGGCGCTCCAGGTCGTCGCTGGCGCCGGTCTGCAGCGACACCGGGCTGGTTTCGGTCATGCCATAGGCAATCTGCACCTCGGCCATGTGCATCTCGCCAATGACCCGGCGCATCACTTCGATCGGGCAGGTGGCACCGGCCATGATCCCGGTGCGCAGGCTCGACAGGTCGAACTCGCCGCGCTGGGGGTGGTCCAGTTCGGCGATGAACATGGTCGGCACACCATACAACGCCGTGGCCTTTTCTTCCGCCACCGCACGCAGGGTGGCCAGCGGGTCGAAGGCGTCGTTGGGGTAGATCAGGGTGCTGCCGTGGGTCATGCAGCCGAGGTTGGCCATGACCATGCCAAAGCAGTGGTACAGCGGCACCGGCACCACCAGCCGGTCATGCTCGGTCAGGCCCAGGCTTTCACCGACCATGTAGCCGTTGTTGAGGATGTTGCTGTGGCTGAGGGTGGCGCCCTTCGGGAAACCGGTGGTGCCCGAGGTGTACTGGATGTTGATCGGGTCGTCGCAGCGCAGCTGTGCCTGGCGCTCGGCCAGGGCTTCGCGGCTGACGGCCTTGGCACGGGCCTGCAGCTCGTGCCAGGCCAGGAAGCCCGGCGGTGGCGCGACGGCCAGGCTGACCACACCGCGCAGTTCGGGGAAGCGTTCGCAGATCAGGGCGCCCGGCTGCCCGCCGGCCAGGCCCGGGACCAGCCCCAGCAGCATGGCGTGGTAGTCGGAGCTCTTGAACGCGTCGGCGCAGATCACCCAGCGGCAGCCGGACTGGCCGAGGGCGTAGTCCAGTTCGCTGGAGCGGTAGGCCGGGTTGATGTTGACCAGGATCGCGCCCACCTTGGCGCTGGCAAACTGGGTGATGCACCATTCTGCGCAGTTGGGTGCCCAGATACCGAGGCGGTCACCGGGCTGCACGCCCAGGGCCATCAGCGCACGGGCATGCTGGTCGACGGCTTCGGCCAGTTGCTGCCAGGTGTAGCGCAGGGCCTGGTGGCGGACGACCAAAGCGTCACGGTCGGGGAAGCGGGCGACGGTGGTGTCGAAGGCGTCGCCGATGCACTGGGTAAGCAGGGGTTTGTCCTGGTTGCCCTGGGAGTAGCTTGGCTGGGGCATGGGCGGTCTCTTGTTGTTCTTGTGTTGTCTGTACCGGCCTCTTCGCGGGCTTGCCCGCTCCCACAGGTACCACACAGGTTTCCAGGCCTGTGCAGCCCCTGTGGGAGCGGGCAAGCCCGCGAAGAAGCCAACACCGGTTTAACGGATGAACACCTGCGGCGTAGTGGTGGACATGTCCCCACCCGGCAACTTGATGTTCTTCACTTTCTCCAGCGTATCCGGGTTGAACACCGCCAGGTCGTTGAAGGTGCCGCCCAGGTACAACTTGTCGCCCTTCTTGTCGAAGGCCACGCAGTAGTAAGTGTGGTCCAGATTCGCCGCCTTGATCAGCTTGCGCTGTTTGAGGTCGTACTTGGCCAGGCGGTTGAGCACGCCGTAGATCTGGTTCGGGTCTTTCGGCGAACGCAGCCCGGTGAAGTACAGCTCGGTCAGGTCGGCAAATTCCTGGGTGTGGGTCTTGCCGGTCTTCAGGTCGACGCTCAGGTAGCCATACAGCAGATCGGCGGTGGCCGGGTCCTGCTTGTCATCCTTGAACCTGGCAATGGTGTACAGCATCGAGAACTCGTGGCGCGGGCTCTGGTGCGGCCAGAAGTACAGCACGTCCGGGGCGCTGTAGCCTTTGCGGTTCCAGTTGCGCAGCGGCAAGGCCACCGTGTACTTGCCGGTCTTCACGTCCATCTTGTAGATGTCCGGCCCGGCGACGTACAGGCTGCCATCGTCCGCCGCACGCATCAGGTACACCTGGCGCGGCATCGGGAAGGTGCGCACCGGCTTGGCCTCCAGGCCATCGGCGGTGCTGAACACTTCCAGCCGCGGTGGCTTGACCACGTAGTGGTCGTTCAGGCGCTGGGTCGGGTTGACCGTGGCGTACACTTCCTTGCCGTCCGGGCTGATGGCGAACGAGTACATCGACCGGCCCACCTCACCCGGCACACTGGACAGGTTGGCGTGGAAGGTGTTCTTGCAGGTGTCCAGGTCGATGCCGTAGATGTCGCCGTAGTGGTTGTTGAGCACGTAGGCGGTGCGGTTGTCCGGCGCCATCATCGCGGTGCCGGGGCCGAACTTGTCGGGCATCACGCAGCTCTTGTACACCGTGTCACTGGCCACATCGACCACGTGCAGGTTGTTCGGGTAGTTGGTCACGATCATGTATTCGTGGCCAGCCTTCAGCGCCGGCCCGGTGTCGGCGGCCTGTACCAGCCCGGCACAGGCCGTGGCGGCGATGGTGAGCGCGAGTGACGCGCAGCGTCCAGCTTTCATGCGGTTTCCCCTTGTCATTCTTGTTGGGCCGGTCACTTGTCTTTCGGGAACACGGTGCCGAGGTTGCGCCAGTCTTCCGCCGAGTTGCTCGCCTGGGCGTTCCAGTCCTGGTAGGTGCTCATCATGTCCGGCACCTGGGCCGGCCACCAGCAAGGGTCGGAGCAGCCATACAGGTCGGCCTCCATCGGCTGGCACAGCGAACTCACGCCACCAAAGGCGTCCACTTCCCAGCCCGGGTCGGTGGTGGCGGTGCAACCCGCCACTGCGCTCATGGCCATGACTTCTTCGACGCGGTCTTCGGCGGCGGCCTGCTCGAGGATGCGCGCCTTGTTGTTCAGGGGCTTCAAGTGCTTCATGTCAGTGCGCCTTCCGCGGGGTGATGTAGCAATCGATGAAGGCCGGGTTGGCGGCCATGATGCGGCTGTAGACTTCGATGCCGAAGTCGACCCAGTCGCGCATCAGTTCGCAATAGTGGTAGGTCGGGTGCTGCGGGTCGCCATAGCGGGCATAGCTTTCGTGGTAGCAGCCGCCGGAGCACAGGTTGCGGATGCGGCAGCTGTCGCAGCCGGTGTTGCTGCGGTCCAGGCGCTGCGACAGGAAGTCGTTGAGCTGCGCCTGCTTCACGCCCTGGTGCACATTGCCGAAGGTCGGCAGGCTGGAGCCGGTGAAGCGGTGGCACAGGTTCAGCTCGCCCTCATGGTCCACGGCCAGCATCTTCAGCCCGGCGCCGCACGGCAGGGCCTTCTTGTGGCCTTCGTGGATGTCGGTGATCAGCTGGTGCAGGTTGGAGAAGCCGATGTTGCGGTGCTCCAGCGCAGCCTCCAGGTAACGCCGGCCCAGCGCCTTCATGTTGGCGAACACCTGCACCAGTTCTTCGCCGGTGAGGTTGAAGTTGGCCATGTCACCGGAGGTGACCGGGGCAAAGCCGACTTCAGCGAAGCCCAGTTCGTTGAACAGGTGGTTCCAGATGGTCTCGACGTCGGTGATGCCACGGGTCAGCGTGACCCGCGCGCCCACCGGGCGGCTGTGGTAGCGCGACAGCAGCATGTCGACCTTGCGCCGCACCACGTCATAGGTGCCCTGCCCGCCCACGGTGATGCGGTTGCGGTCGTGCACGGTCTTGGGGCCGTCGATGCTGATCGACAGGCCGAAGCGATGGGCATTGAGCCAGTCGATGATCTCTTCGGTGAGCAAGGTGGCATTGGTGGTCATGATGAACTCCACCTGCTTGCCCGCCTCGGCGAAGCGCCGCTCGCAGTAGGCAACCATGTGCTCGATCAGTGGCCGGTTGGACAGCGGCTCGCCACCGAAGAACACCACGCTGTAGCGCTGCTCGTCGGGCGACTCCTTGAGCAGCATCTCCACCGAAGCCTCGGCGGTGGCGGTACTCATCTTCTTGCCCGCGGACGGTTTGTCCAGGTCTTCCTTGTAGCAGTAGGTGCAGCTGAGGTTGCAGCCGGTGTTGACGTTGAGCACCACGGTGTTCAGCGCCGTGCGCTCGACCTGCTTGAGGGCGATTTCCGGGGTCAGCGGCGAGCCGTCGCTGACCAGTTCCAGCGCGATCAGCTCGCGCAGGGTGTCCTGGATATCGCTGCCGGCAAACTGCTGGCCAAGGCGCTGCATCAGCTCCTCGGCCGAGCAGCCTTGCTGGCGCAGGGTGTCGATGATGCCGCCGGTCACCGCGTCGGCGGTGAACAGCGAACTGCTGGGGATATGGAACAGCATGCGGTCGGCGTCGACCTGCACTTCATGCAGGTTGCGTTCGACCAGGTTCAGTAGCGCGCCCATGGCGACCTCCCGATAATCGATCCGTTGGAAAACCGTAAGCCCCCTGCCGTTATGGCAGCGGCGGGTTGTTCCAGCGCTGTACGGTGACGATCATGTGCCCTTCGCCAGTCTGGCCACCGTCGGCCAGGGTGGCGATGACCTTCAGGTTGCCGGCGTTGTTGGTCATCATCTTGCGCTCCGGGTTGGGGCCGGCACCGCCTGGCACGAACACGCCATCGGCCTGCATCTTCCCGGCGAACTTGACGTCTTCGTCCTCGACCGCACGCTCGTTGAACGGCTCGACCTTCCAGCTGGCCGGCAGATAGCCGATGCGCAGCGGCTGGCCATTGGCGTCCTTGCCCCAGGCTTCGGCCTCGAAGCGGCCCTGCACCTTGGGCACCGAGGCGCCGTTTTCGCCGATGCGGGCGATGGAGAACGCCGGCACCACTTTCACTTCCTCGACCTTGTCGTACACCGCCAGGTTGACGCCCTTGAGCGCCCCTACGGCGACTTCGCGCTGGCCAGGCTTGGCATCGGCCGCGGCGCGGGCCTTCACCCGTACCAGGGTTGGGGTCTGCTCCAGCACCTCGGTCACTTCCACGCCAGTGCCCAGGTCCGGTTTGCCGGTCAGGCCGCTGCCGACCAGGGTAATCTCGCTTTCGCCACCAGCCTTGATGAACGCCGGCTGTACCGCCAGCAGGCGCGCCTTGCCCTCCTTCACCGCGGTGAAGTCCAGGCCACGCTCGTCGTGCTCGGCCTCGAACATGCGGCCCTTCATTTCGCCATCCAGCGCGGCGAACACCTGACGCAGGTTGGCATCGCCGACCTTGACGTTGCCACGCCATTCATAGCCGTTGTAGAGGATCGCCGAACCGCTGCCATTGAACGGCGTGCCGTCGGCATAAGCGCCCTTGACCTCGACCTTGAAGGTGTCACCCTGGTCAGGCGTGACACTCATCACCCCGCGTACATCGCCCTTGGCCAGCATGTGGCCGCTGAATGCCCACTGGCCCGGCAGCGCATCGGCCTTTGGCCTGGCCTTCTGCCATTCGGCCCACGCCGCGCTTTCCAGCGGGTAGCGCTTGGCCAGGTCCGGCACCACTTGTTGCAGGGCGATCGGCAGCCAGTCGCGGTCACGCGCCTGGGCCTGGTATTCGAGGGACGGCCACTGGCCGAGATGGAAGTTGACCAGGTGCTCCCATTCCTTGGCCGGGCGCCGCTGCAAGGCGACACGGGCACCGGAGTGGCAACGGCCACAGGTTTCGCTGAGCTGGGTGTCGAACTGCTCGACGGTATTCAGCCGGCGCTCCATGGCATAACGCACGCCATCGGTTTCGCTGGGCGCCAGGCCCTGCTTGTCGGCCAGGTACTTGACCAGGGTGCGGCGGTCGTCGTCGCTGATCTGCAGGCCGTGCATCACCTGCATGCGGGCGATGCTCATCAGCCAGCCTTCCGGCGTCTTGCGCTGGTGGCTGATACGGCTGTAGGTGTCGTTGCCTTCGGGGATATGGCACCCCATGCACTTGTTCTGCAACAGGCTCGGGCCCTGCTCGGCCGCCATGGCCTGGGTGCTCAGCAGCGCGGCGGCGACCAGCGCCAGTTTGCCCGCATGCCGCCGGAGTCGAGTCGTCTTCAAGGTCAGACCTCCACGGTTGTTGTTCTTATCGTTTTCGCACGCTTTGGTACAGCAGGTGTGCATGTGACGGTTGTGATACAGGAACTGTGCCAGGTGATGTAAAAGTGTTTTCTTTCAACCTTTTAGCCAGTTTTCCGGCCTTGGCCAGCAGCAGGCATGGCCAATTGCAGCGTGCCATTTCGCGACAGGGTGTTTCATCCTGAGACAAGGGCCTGCTGCGCAGGCCTTCGCGGGCATGCCCGCTCCTACAGGTATCACACCGGCTCCAGGCATTGTGCATTCCCTGTGGGAGCGGGCGTGCCCGCGAAGAGGCCGGAACAGCCACTGTTTCACCACCGTCTCACACCGTCTCAATGTGCAACAGCGCAACCCTGCAATCCCAACCTTGCACCAGGACAAAACCCAACCCGTTCAACGGCTTGCGACCATCTACCGACCTTGGCACGCCCATTGCGCCTATGCCTGTCACATCCAATGACAAGAGGCACCGTCCCATGCTTTCCGAACTGCCCATCCTGCCCGCCACCCGCGCCTTTCTCGAACGCAAGCTGAAGATGCGCATCGGCGCCGACTGGCAGGACGCCGCCAGCGGTCGCACCCTGTCGTTCCGCAACCCGGCCACTGGCGAGGTACTGGGTGAAGTGCCCGCCGCCGAGGCCGAAGATGTCGACCGCGCCGTGCGCGCCGCGCGCCTGGCCTTCGATGATTCGCCGTGGAGCCGCCTGCGCCCACGCGAACGGCAGAACCTGCTGTGGCGCCTGGCCGACCTGATGGAGCGCGACGCCCGCCAGCTGGCCGAACTGGAATGCCTGAACAACGGCAAGAGCGCCGCCGTTGCCCAGGTGATGGACGTGCAACTGGCCATCGACTTCCTGCGCTACATGGCCGGCTGGGCCACCAAGATCGAGGGTAGCACCGTCGAAGCCTCGATGCCGTTGATGCCCAACGACCAGTTCCATGGTTTCGTGCGGCGCGAGGCAGTGGGCGTGGTCGGCGCCATCGTCGCCTGGAACTTCCCGTTGCTGCTGGCCTGCTGGAAGCTCGGCCCGGCCCTGGCTAGCGGTTGCACCGTAGTGCTCAAGCCCGCCGACGAAACACCGCTGAGCGTGCTCAAGCTGGCTGAGCTGGTGGACGAAGCCGGCTACCCGGCAGGCGTGTTCAACGTGGTCACCGGCACCGGCCTGAACGCTGGCGCCGCACTCAGCCGCCACCCCGGCGTGGACAAGCTGACCTTCACCGGCTCCACCGAGGTCGGCAAGCTGATCGGCAAGGCGGCCATGGACAACATGACCCGCGTCACCCTGGAACTCGGCGGCAAGTCGCCGACCATCGTCATGCCCGACGCCAACCTGCAGGAAGCCGCCGCCGGCGCGGCTACGGCGATCTTCTTCAACCAGGGCCAGGTGTGCTGTGCCGGGTCCCGCCTGTACGTGCACCGCAAGCACTTCGACAACGTGGTGGCCGACATCGCCGGCATCGCCAACGGCATGAAGCTGGGCAGCGGCCTGGACCCGGCGGTGCAAATGGGCCCGCTGATCTCGGCCAAGCAGCAGGACCGCGTCACCGGCTACATCGAGCTTGGCCGCGAGCTGGGCGCGACCATCGCCTGCGGTGGCGAAGGCTTCGGGCCGGGCTACTTCGTCAAGCCGACAGTGATCGTCGATGTCGACCAGCGCCACCGCCTGGTGCAGGAAGAAATCTTCGGCCCGGTGCTGGTGGCGATGCCGTTCGATGACATCGACGAAGTGATCGGCATGGCCAACGACAATCCCTATGGCCTGGGTGCGAGCATCTGGTCCAACGACCTGGCCGCCGTGCACCGGATGATCCCACGCATCAAGTCGGGGTCGGTGTGGGTCAACTGCCACAGCGCCCTCGACCCTGCCTTGCCCTTTGGCGGCTACAAGATGTCCGGCGTCGGCCGTGAGATGGGGGCGGCTGCCATCGAGCACTACACCGAGCTGAAGTCGGTGTTGATCAAGCTCTGATCTTCAGCCTGTACCGGCCCTTTCGCGGGTAAACCCGCTCCCACAGGATCACCACAGGCCTGAACACTGTGGGGTCCCTGTGGGAGCGGGTTCACCCGCGAAGAGGCCGGCACAGGCAACCCGAAAACAACAACAAAAACATGGAGCACACCATGAGGCACAAACTCGCCTGCACATTGGCCCTGCTGTTCGCCGCCCCGGTCACCCAGGCCTACGAGCTGTACAACCACGACGGCACCACCCTCAACGCCGACCTCGAAGCCCTGTTCGGCGCCTTCCACAGCGACGAAAGCTTCAACCTGGCCGGCAACCGCAAGCCCGGCAGTACCGCCTGGCAGGAAGGCTACGTCAAATATGGCCTCAGCGGCAGCCAGGCCCTGGCCGACAGCGGCGCGCTCTACGGCGCCTTCAACCTGCTCAGCTCCGCCACCTGGGGCGACGGCGACGCCGCCGGCCTGACCCTGGGCGACGAGCGCCGCACCGCCATCGAAGACCTGTACCTGGGCTGGCGCTCGGCCAACCTGTTCCCGGCCCTGGGCGAAGACGGCGTGGACATTTCCGGCGGCCGCCAAGTGGTGACCCTGGGCGACGGCTTCCTGATCCAGGGCGACCCGGTGAACCTGGGCAAGGTCGACCTGGGCGCCAACTTCGACCGCGGCGGCGCCTACTACCTGGCCGCACGCAAGGCCTTCGACCGCACCGCCGTGCTGCGCCTGGGCGGCAAGCAAGGCTGGCGCAGCGACCTGATGTGGCTGAAGTCCGACAACCACTACCAGGCCGACACCTCGCTGGCTGTGGCCAACCTGGAGCACGTCGCCGACGCCGGCACCGTCGGCCTGAGCTGGATCCGCGGCCTTGACGTGGACCAGCGCTACGCGCAGATCATGGGCCTGGAACACCGCGACGGCATGGACACCGCCAGCCTGCGCGGGCGTGGCAACCTGGGGGTGAAAGACCTGGAGCTGGCCGCCGAGTACGTGACCCAGGACAAAACCGGCGGGCGGGAGAACGCCTGGTACCTGGAAGGCAACTGGACCTTTTCCGAACTGCCCTGGTCCCCCACCGCCACCTACCGCTACAGCCGCTTTTCCGAAGACTTCGACCCGCTGTTCTATGGCCTGAGCCGTGGCTATGGCACCTGGTTCCAGGGTGAGGTGGCAGCCAACTATGCCGGGCCGTTCAACAGCAACAGCCAGGTGCATCACGTGGCGCTGAAGGGCAAACCACGGGACAACCTCACCGTCGGCGCGCTGTACTTCGACTTCGATACGCTGGACACCGACCAGGGCAACCTGGGCGGGCGGGAGCTGGACCTGTATGTGGAATGGATGGTCAACGACCACCTGCTGATCAGCCCGCTGGTAGGGTTCTACAAGCCGGAACGCAGCGCGGCCAATGGCGGGACGCAGCTGGGCGGGCGGGATACCGGGACCTATATGCAGTTGATCGTCGGGACTTTCTTCTGATTCAAGGGCCCTATCGCCGGCAAGCCAGCTCCCACAGGTACAGCACATGCCTCTGGCTCTGTGGCAACCTGTGGGAGCTGGCTTGCCGGCGATAGGGCCGCAAAGCGGCCCCCGGCAATCTCAAGCCAAGCCCTGCTCCAACAACCACCGCCGCACCATCACCTGCTGCTCCCCTGGCAGGCCTGACAACACTGCCTCGATAGGTCGGCCGCTACGCAGCCCCCGCACCACCGGCGCCAGCTCCACCCCCTGCAAATGCCACACCCCCAACGGCTGATCCGCCGTCACCACCACCTCGGCCTCATCCACCAGCCCGTCACGCAACACCGGCCGCCGCTCGACCCTCACCGCGCTCCAGTCCGCCGCCACGTGCAATGCCTGCGTGTCCGGCCAATCCTGCCGCCGCGCCCAGAACGGCTGCCCCACCCGCCCCTGCTCTTGCCCATAGAAATCCCGCCCGATCCGGGCAAAACGCAAAAACAGCTGTTCGATCCGCTGCTGGTGAAACTGCCGCGCCAACCCGGCCCGCTCGGGCCTGCGCAGCAAGGTATTGATCACCACCGGCGCCTGCAGCGCCGAAGACAGCGACTGGAAGATCCCGTTGCCCGACAGTGGGTCAACGGCCATCGCAGCATCGCCCACGCGTATCCAGTCCTGCCCGACGCACTCACCGGCCAGAATCGCGGTGCTGCTGCGCGCATGCACCTCTGCCGGCGCCAATGCCCTGGCATCGAACAGCTCGGCCACCAGCGCGCTGTCGGCTCGCCGCGCCGCGCAATAATCCGCCAACCCGGCCTTGCCCGGCAGCCCGGCGGCGTCCAGGGTGACTTGCCAGTAGCAGCGGCCGTCTTCCAGGCGCGCCATCCACGCCCAGCCATCCGCCAGGCTCTCTACCGCCGACGCGGGCGCCCCGGGGGCGGCCTGCCAGACATTCAGCAAGCTGACCGTCTCCGGCCCGCGCAGGCGGTCTGCGGCCAGCGGGGCCTGGCGGCCTCGGGCTTCGACCAGGAAATCGGCCTGCAGTACCTGCCCGTCGTCCAGGCGAATGCCATGACCGACTTCGCGAACCACCTCACGCACCCGCCCCTCGACCACGCTCACCCCCGCACGCTGAAGGTCGTCGCGCAGCGCCCGGTCAAACCTTTGCCGATCCAGCAGAAACTCCTGGTTCAGGTGCAGCTGCTGGCCGTTCCAGTGCACTTGCCGAGTCGCCGGCATCGCCGCCTGGCTCAACGCCCCGCCAAGGCCGGCGTGGCGCAGACCGTCCAGCACCCGCTGCGAAACCCCTTCGACCGCCGCGAACCGGCGCCACTCGGACACCACCGTCACCGCATAGCCCAGCCGCCGCAAGCCAATGGCCGTGGCCGCACCCGCAGGGCCTGCCCCCAGCACCACAATGCGCGGTTCAACCATGGCCGGCACCTCGTCGCTCGGGGCCGGTAAACGCCGCGTGGTGGCGCAACCAGTCATGAACCTGCTGGTGGCCCATGCCCGGCTCATCACGCAGCAACGCAGCAATCCTGCCACTCAGGGCCGCACAGCCCAGGCTCGCGCCCGCCCTGCCGCCCGCCCCCACATAACCGCCAAAGTCCGCCTGCCGGGTACCCAGCCAGGACCACTGGCCCGGTGCACAGCGGGCGTCGCCGGTAACCCGGATCACCCCGGGGTAGCTGGCCGGGTACACCGGCCCGCCCTGCGCCGGGCTGGAGGCGCACAACAGCACACCCGCAGCCAAAGCCTCGGCGCAGGCCTGGTGCAGCACTGGCCGGTCCTGCTGCAGGCCAAGGCTGAGGTTGACCAGCGTAGCCCCCGCCTCCACCAGCCACAGCAGCGCGGCCGCCACCTGCAAGGCACTGGTACTGGCCTGGGCGCCGAAAACCTGGGCCAGCAGCACGGGCACCGGCCCCGCCTCCCGCTGCAAGCCGGCAAGCACCGCGCTACCGTGCCCAAGCTGGTCGGGCAGCATGTCACCTTCGCGCAACTGGCCGTCCTCCAGCCAGAAGCGGCGCGCGCCCAGCAAGGCGCTGGCCTGCTCTGGCGTGCAACCACTGTCGATCACGCCAACACGCACGTCAGTGCCCATGCTTGATCACCTCCTCGGGCAGCACCTGCAACTGGCCAGCGTGCAGCTGCAGGTGCAGGTCGGCATCGGCCAGGGTCGAAGCACGGTGGCTGATCAGGATGCGCGTACGGCCGGCGAACAGCTGGTCGATGGCCGCGATCACTTCGCGCTCGGTGGCTTCGTCCACCGCCGAGGTGGCCTCGTCCAGCACCAGGATCGCCGGCGCCTGCAGCACCGCGCGGGCGATGGCAATGCGTTGTTTCTGCCCGCCCGACAACTGCTGGCCACGCTCACCCAGCAGGCCGTCCAGGCCCAGCGGCAGGCTGTCGACCAGGCCGTCCAGCCGCGCCAGGCGCACCACCCGTTCCAGTTCCTCACGGCTTGCCTCGGGCACGCCGTAGGCCAGGTTCTGTGCCAGGGTGCCGCGGAACAGCACGATATCCTGGCTGACCACCGCAATGCGCCGGCGCAGCGCGGCCAGGTCCAGTTCGCGCAGGTCGGTGCCGTCCAGCAGGATGCGCCCGGCGTCCGGGTCGTAGAAGCGCTGCAGCAGGTCGATCAGGGTCGACTTGCCCACCCCCGAGGCACCGCTGATGGCCACCTTCAGGCCACCCGGCACGCACACCTGCACGTCGTTCAGCACCGCGCCCTGGCGCCCTTCATGGGCAAAACTCACCCCCTCGAGGCGCAATTCGCCCGGGCCGTCGGGCATCGGCTGCGGGTTGGCTGCCGGGCGCACGGCCACGGCCTCCTGCTTCAGTTCCATCACCCGCCCCAGGCTCACCGCCATGCGCTGTACCGCCACGTACAGGCCCAGCAGGCTCTGCACCGGCCCTACCGCCATGCCCATGTAGGTGGAAAAGGCGATCAGCGCACCCAACTGCCAGGTACCCTGAATCACCCACCAACCGCCGACCAGGAACGCGCAGGCGCGGCACCAGGAGGTCAGCGTGCCGGGGATGGCCTGGGTGAAGAATTCGGTCACCTGCACCTTGAGCAGCTGGCGCATGTAGCCCTGGCCCAGCTGGTCCAGGCGCCCCGCCTCGCGGCCTTGCTGGCCGGCGGCCTGGATGAACTTCATCGCAGGCAGGGTTTCGACCAGGAACGACGACACATCTGCCGAGCGTTCGCGCAGGTTGCGTACTTCGCGCTCCACCTTGCGCCGCATCCAGCGCAGCCACAGCACTTCGATCGGCACCAGCAGCGCCAGCAGCAGCGACAGTTGCCACGACAGCATCAGCATCAACACCACCGCGCCTACCAGGCCGATCACCGCCGACACCGCCGAAAACAGCGAATCCACGGCAAAGCGCTGGATTTCCGCCACATCGCCATCCAGCCGCGAAAGGATGTCGCCGATGCGCCGCCGCCCGTAGAACGTCGGCGACAGCTGCTGCAGGTGGCGGTAAAGGTCGTCACGCAGGGCAAACAGGATGCGCCCCGACAAGCGCGTGTGCAGGTAACGGTTGACCCCGGCCAGCACGGTACCCAGCAGGCCCGCGCCGATCATGATCGCGGCCATGTGCCAGAGGGTCTGGTAGTCCTTGGCCAGCAGCCCCTCGTCGATCAGCGTCTTGACCAGCCAGGGTTGTGCCAGCGCCAGCAACGAGGCGCCCAGCGACAAGCCGAGCAACAGGCCGATGGCGCGTCGATGGGGGCGCACGAAACCATACAGCCAGGCCAACGCCTGGCGCATGAGCACAGGGTCGCTGGACTCCACCAGCCGGGCGAACAGGCCGCCCACGTCAGCCGCGCAACTGTTTGAGCTTGCGGTACAGCGTCGCCCGGCTGATACCCAGCGCCTCGGCCGCCGCGGACACGTTGCCCTGATGGCGCGCCAAGGCGCCACGGATCAGCTCCAGCTCGTTGTCCTTGAGGCTGCCGGAAGGCGCGGTGCCGCTGGCCAGTTCGTCCAGCAGGCAGTCGGTGAGGTGGTCGAGGGTCAGCACCTGCTCGCCGTCCTCGCGCATGGCCAGTGCGGTGCGCACGACCATTTCCAGCTGGCGGATGTTGCCCGGCCAGTCGAAGCCTTCGAGCAACGCGGTCAGGGCCGGGTCCAAGGTCACGCCCCGGGCATCGGACTTGTCCAGCAGCCCCTGGATGATCGCCGCCAGGTCATCGCGCTCGCGCAGTGCCGGCAGGCGCAGCGACACGCCGTTGACCCGGTAGTAAAGGTCTTCGCGGAAGTGCTGCTCCTGCACCAGGCGCTTGAGGTCGCGGTGCGTGGCACAGATCAATGCCACGTCGATGTCCTGCTCGTCGCCCGCCCCCAGTGGTGCCACGCGCCGTTCCTGCAGTACCCGCAACAAGCGCGCCTGCAGCGCTAGCGGCATGTCGCCGATTTCGTCGAGGAACAGCGTGCCGCCATGGGCCTGCATCAGCCGGCCGACCATGCCGCCCCGGCGCGAACCGGTGAATGCGCCTTCACGGTAACCGAACAGTTCGGACTCGATCAGCCCTTCGGGGATGGCCGCACAGTTGACGGCCACGAACGGTTTGTCGGCGCGCGGGCTGGCCTGGTGCAGGGCCCGGGCGACAACCTCCTTGCCGGTACCGGTCTCGCCCAGCAGCAGCACCGGCAGGCCATTGCCCAGCCCCTGGCGGGCCATGCGCAGGTTGCGCGCCAGACGCGGGTCGCCACCGGCCAGGGCATCGAGCGCCGGCGACTGCTTGCCCGGCGCCGGCTTGCTCACCGGCGTACTGCCGTTGACCCGGCCGTGGCGCGGCAACTGCAGGGCGCGGAAGTAGAACTCGCCCTTGGCCGTTTGCACACTGCTCACCCCGCCCTGCCACAGGCGGGCGATGAAGGCCGGTGACCGTTCACCCAGCAGGTCGCTGCTGCGCCGGCCCAACAGCTCATGGCGCGGCACCTGCAACAGCTGGCAGGCACTGTCGTTGGCAGCCAGCACTTCACCGTCCAGGCTCAGCGCCAGCAGGCCATGCCAGGCGCTGTTGAGGTATTGCGGGCGGCTGTGGAAGGCCAGCACCAATTGCTTCGGATGGCACAGGCCGAACATGCGGCTTTCGATGTTGCCGGCCGCCAGCATCAGCGTCGACAGGCTGTCCTGTGGTTGCGCCATCACCCCTTCACGGGTGATGTCGAGCACGCCGATCACCTCGCCGCGCGGGTCGCGCAGGGGTACCGAAGTGCAGGAGAACGGGCTGAGGCGGTCGAGGTAATGTTCGCCGCAGTTGATCAGCGTCGGCCGGCCTTCCACCACTGCCGTGCCGATCGCGTTGGTGCCACGCAGCGACTCGCTCCAGCAACTGCCCGGGTGCAGGTCGCGCAGGCCCTCGCGCTGCAGCACGTGCTTCTGCCCTTCGATGGCCAGCACGTTGGCCTGGGCATCGCCGAGGATGACGATGCCGGCCTTGCCTTGGCGCGCGACCAAGTAGTCCAGTTCCGGGGTAACGGCGTCGACCAGCAGGCGGTTGCGCTCCAGCAGCATGCGCAGGTCATGCCCGTGCTCCAGGCCCAGGCCGACCTGCTCGCCCTGCAGGCAGTCCAGGCCATGGCCCAGGCTGCGGCGCCAGGAGGCATCGATCTCGTCGCGCAGCATGCCCAGTGGCAGCTCGCCTTCGCTGGCCAGCCTCAGGCGGGCCTGGCGGGATTCGTGCAGCGGGTCGTGGGCGTTTGTTATTAGTTGTCGCGCCATTTTCTACTCCGGCTGTGCCCCGCTAGATGGCGGGGAACGGGCTTGGGAATTTTCCGCAGTGTGCGGGAGAAATCCCTGGCCGTCATCAGGCTGAGGTAGAAGGTGGCATATGGTGACGTTTACGTAAAGGGACACGCAGGAGCGCCGCATTGTTCAAGATCTGAAAGCTTGCGCAAGCCTTGTGGGAGCGGGTTCATCGAGGTCGATCACGGCTGCCGCTTGATTTCAACAAAGCCCAGGTGCCCGCCAGATACCTGGCACCGGCCCATTCGCGGATAAACCCGCTCCCACAGGGCCGGCGTCGCACTTGAGATCACACGGTACCTGTGGGAGCGGGCATGCCCGCGAACACCGGCAAAGCCGGTGCCATCCACCGCGTCGTCTGCTTCGCGGGCGCGCCCGCTCCCACAGGGACGGCGCGGGCTTCGAGTTGGTGCTGAACCTGTGGGAGCGGGTTCACCCGCGAAGAGGCCATCGAGGTCAATCACGGCTGTCGCCTGATTTCAACAAAGCCCAGGCGCCCGCCAGACACCCGGCACCGCCCCATTCGCGGGTAAACCCGCTCCCACAGGGCCGGCGTCGTACTTGAGATCACACGGTACCTGTGGGAGCGGGCATGCCCGCGAACACCGGCAAAGCCGGTGCCATCCACCGCGTCGCCTGCTTCGCGGGCGCGCCCGCTCCCACAGGTACTGCGCTGGCTTCGAGTTGACGCTGAACCTGTGGGAGCGGGCAGGCCCGCGAACACCGGCAAAGCCGGTGCCATCCACCGCATCGCCTGCTTCGCGGGCGCGCCCGCTCCCACAGGTACTGCGCGGGCTTCGAGTTGACGCTGAACCTGTGGGAGCGGGTTCACCCGCGAAGAGGCCCTCGAAGCCAATCACGGCTGCTGATTCTGGCTCAGGTACTTGTCCACCGTAGCCTGCCCCTCCCCCGCATCCCCCGCCACCTGCCACAGCCGCCGTTCAATCCCCTGCGCCAGCAAGTGCCCCACCGCCGCCTCGATCGCCGACAGCACGCACAGCTGCGCCGGTTCGTTGGTGGTGTACCCCACCTCGGCCTCGAGCAGCTTCTTGAACTCGATGAACTTGAACACCCCGGCGCTGCGGCCGACCGAATAGATGGTCTTGCTGGTCATCACATTGGCCAGCACCTGCCCGGTGCGCACGTCCACCGCGCGCAGGTTAACGGTCACCTGGTCGACCCGGTACTCGCGGGAGATGTCTATGCCCAGGTAACGGGCACCTTCGCCGCCGCTGCGCACGTTGGTGTCGTAGGCAATGATGCCGCCCTCCAGCATCAGGTTGGCGGCCTGCAGCGGTGGCAGCTCGCCCATGATGTTTTCCGGTACATCGGGCTTTTTCTGCGAAGCACGAATGATCTTGCGCTCGGTCAGCAGGTTCTGCAGGCCTTCACGCTCCAGCACCACGAACCAGCCGCTGGCGTTCAGGGCGTCCATCAGCATGCTTGCCGCGCCCTGGGTGACGCTGGTGGAGAACGAGCTGGCCGGGGTCGGCTTGTACTGCCCGGTCTGGTCGCGGAAACCGTACACCACCGCCATCAACCGGCCCTTGGGCCGTGGCATGTTGATCAGGTCGTAGTAGGTCGACGCACGGGGGGTCAGGGTCGGGGTTTCCGAGTCCTGTTCGGCGGGCATCGGTTCGCGCAGGCCACAACCGTGCAGACCCAGGGCGGTGAGGATCAGCAGCGTGCTCAGCAGACGTTTCATGGTGTTCTCTCCCCAACAAATAGCCTTGCCCCCTCAAGGGTTCAGGCCGCTGACCTCAATGATCGAAATTTCTCCTGTGGCGCGATCGGTGACCTTGATACTCAAGGCCCCGGAATCGTCGATGACGTCGATGAGAAACGCATCGGTCGCCATGCTGCCGGTGTTGCCGTTACTGATGTTGTCCAGCAACTGCGACAACATCCGCGACTCCAGCTGGTTGCTGAAGCGCTCCAGGGCCGTGGTGCCGGTAAAGGCCGAGGAACGGTCCTTGAGGTCGGGGTCGTCGTGGTCGTTCTGCGCCTGGGCGTTGTTCAGCAACCAGGTGCCATTGAGCGGGTTGCCGCCAAAGGCCGGGTTGACCGGGGTGTACACCAGCTCGGTGGCCTGGGCGGCACATGTGCTGGCAAACAGGCAGGCGGCGATGCAACGGGGTATGTGGTACTTCATAGCTCGTCCCTCTCCAGATCGGTGGTGTCCTGCAGCAGGCGTTGCAACTTGCGTTGGATGATTTGCTGCTTGACCAGGTCGGCTGCTGCAACGGCCTCGTCCTTGAGCTCGGTGGTGTTCGGCGGCAGGAAGCGGCGGTACACCACCTCACGCTCGAATTCCACGGTGACCAGGCTGCCCCAACGGGCATCCGGGCGTTCGCGCACCACCAGGTTGAAATCAAGCCGGCTGGTGGCGCGCAGGCGGTCGGCGAAGTAGTAGTAAAAGTCGTGGCCGATGTGCGAGATGGTGTTGTCGACGATGAAGCCTTGCATCTCGTCCTCATCCCCGGCCCTGGCCGAGGTGGCAAGCACTGCCACCAGCAGCAGGCCCAGGCACAGCGCGGCCAGGCGGCTCATGGCGTGTCTCCCGGGCCGGCATGGGTCTGCACGCCACCGGCACTTTCGGTAAAGGCCTGCTCGGCGACGAACTGCCAGTCGCTGTAATGTTCCAGCCCATCGAAACCGCTCCATTCGGCGCTGAAGCCACTGCGCTTGAACGGGGTGGCGTCCGAGCGGCTGTGCACGCCGGTGATGCGGCCATCGATCGAGCGCAGCAGGCCCCAATCGTCACTGTTGGTGATGGGGTCTGGGTACAGCCGGCGAATGTGCCGCCTGGCCTGCGGGAAGCGGTTGTCCTGCAGCAGGTCGGCCAGTTCCTGCGGATACTGGGCCAGCCCCGGCGAGGCGCGGTAGTAGCTGCGCAGGGCCTGGGCATACTGGCTGCCTACCCACAACAGCTGGCGTTCGCGGTCACGCTGGGCGGCACTGGCCCAGAGCGTGCCGGTGGCGGCCAGGGCCACGCTGCTGACCGCAATCAGCAGCAACACGCCCAGGTAGGTGAAGCCGGCGTCGGCCTTACCATTCCGCGAACAGGCTGCCATCGCGCGCCCTCCCTGTGGCACCGCTCTTGATATCGGCCACGCCGCCGGCCACGCCTTCGGGCGGTGGCACCAGCTGCCAGGCATCGCTGCGCTCGGTGATCGGGTCTATCGGGGTGTTGCGCAGGTAACGCTGCTCCACCAACTGCTCCAGCGAGTCGGGGTAGTGGCCGGTGTCGCCGTAGTAGTGGTCCAGCGCCTCGCGCAGCACCGCCAGGCTCTGGCGCAGGGTGGCTTCGCGGGAGCTTTCCAGGCTGTTGAAGTAGCGCGGCATGGCGATGGTCATCAGCGTGGCGATGATCGCCAGCACCACCAGCAGTTCGATCAGGGTGAAGCCTTTGCTGCGTTTCATGGCTGTCACCATTGCCCGTAGGGGATGTTGTTCAGGCCTTTGCCGCGGGCCTTGGAATACACGTCGAACACGTCTTCGCCTTCGCGCGGGTTGTCGGGGCTGCTGTCGTAGGCGCGCAGCCCCCACCCGCCTTCGTCCTCAGCCTTGGCCGCCACCAGCGGGTCGTGCGGGATGCGCCGCAGGAAGTAGAACTTGGCGCCCTTGGCACTGCGCACATCGCGCACGCCGTCGACTAGCACCTGCAGGTTCGGCGGGTAGCCACTGGCGTCCAGGCGCTTCTCGATGTAGCCAGCATCGAACGCGCGCTTGTAGGCGTCGATGGCGTCGCGAATCTGGTACAGCGCCTCGCGCAGCTGCTGTTCCTTGCCGCGGCGCACCACGGTTTCGGTCAGCGGCGCGGCCATGCTGGCAAGCAGCCCGAGCAGTGCCAGGGTCAGCACCACCTCGATCAGGCTGAAGCCCTGCATGCGGCGCTGCGCGATCATGGCCGCGGGCTCCCTTTGGCCGGGGCGATCGCCATCTGGCTTTCCACCACCGGGGCATCGGTGGCCGGGGCATTGCCAGGCACATCCGCCGGCGGCAACGGCGCCATCTGCCGCACCTGCATGGCCGACTCGGTGCCGGTGGCGAACTCCATGTCCGACGGGCTCTGGTACGGCAGGTTGCGCACGATGCGCGGGGTGATCGCCAGCACCAGCTCCGACTTGCTCATGTCGTCCTTGTTGCTGCCGAACAGCCGGCCCAGGCCGGGGATGTCGCCAAGGCCCGGGATCTTGTTGCCGCTGGCGTTGTGGTCGTTGCGCACCAGGCCGGCCAGCACCTGGGTTTCGCCATCGTGCAGGCGCAGGGTGGTCTGGGCGTTGCGGGTGTCGACCTGGACCGGGATGGTGCCTTGGCGCGTGGCTTCCAGCGGGGTGGCGTTGCTCACCTCCAGGGCTACCTTGATCGCCACTTCGTTGTTCAGGTGCACGGTGGGCTGCACCTCGAGCTTCAGGCCCACATCCAGGTAGGTGACGCTTTCGGTGATCACCGGGCCCTGGGTGGACGGCACCGAGGTGGCGCTGATGATCGGTACCCGCTGGCCGATGTGGATGCGCGCCTGCTCACGGTTGCTGACGCGGATCACCGGGCTGGCCAGGGTGTTGATGTCCTTGTCCTGGGCGTTGATCTTGGCCTGCGGCGCCGGCGCGATGCTGATGCGGCTGGAGTCGATGCCCTTGAGCTGGTCGAGCACGCTCACCGGCTGGCCGTCGGAGCTCAGCACGCCGAAGGTGTTGGGCCATTGCAGGCCGAGGTCGAGGATGCGCGAGGTGGCCACTTCCATCACCTCCACTTCCAGCACCACCTCGGGGTTGGACTGGTCCTGCGACTGCAGCAGCTTCTCGGCCATGCGCACGGCATCGGGGGTATCGCGCATGGTCAGGGTGTTGAGGCGTTCGTCGACGAACACGTCGCGGGTCTTGAGCATGGTCTTGACCATGTTCAGCGCAGTGTTGGAGTCGATGCTGGTCAGGTAGAAGGTGCGCATGACCAGTTCCTGGTAGTCCTTGGTCTTCTGCGGCGAGTCGGGGTAGATCATCAGGGTGTTTTCGTTGACGATCTTCTGCCGCAGCTGGTTCTGTTCCAGCAGCAGCGCCACGGCGTCCTCGATGCGCAACTCGCGCACGAAGATGGTGGCCTTCATGTCCGGGCGCATGTCCTTGTCGAAGATGAAGTTGATGCCAGCGACCTGGGACAGCACCTCGAAGATGGTCTTCAGGTTGGCATCGCGAAACTCCAGGGTCACCGGCCGCTCCAGCTTGCTGCGCAGCTGCGGGAACGGTTGCGCGGTGCGCGCCTGCACGTTCTCGATGTCGCTGCGCAGGGCAATGCCCTTCTGGTTCTGCGGGTCCAGGCGCAGCACTTCGCGCATGTAGCGCTCGGCACCGAACAGGTCGCCCTGGCGCAGCGCCGCCTGGCCCAGCGCCACGCGCTCGTCGAGGGTGCGGATCAGCTCCAGCTGGCGGATGCCTTCCTGGGCGCGGCGGTTGTTCGGCTCCAGGGTCAGCACCCGGCCATAGCCCATGCGGGCGCTGGCGAAGTCGTGGCGGATGCGGTCGGCGTCGGCCTGGGTCAGCAGCGCCTCGACCGCGGCCTGGCGGCTGTGGGCCAGGGCGATGTTCAGTTCGGTGTCACGCGGGTCCTCGCGCAGGGCTTCTTCCAGGCGGGCGATGCCGGCTTCGTACTGGCCCTCCTTCATCAGCTGGTCACTGTCCTTGCGTACCGCGCTGGAGCCGCAGCCGGCAATGGCCACGCACAGCGCCACTAGCAGGAACGGAGCCGGTTTGCACAGCTTTGACGACTTCATGGTGCGCTCCCTACAGACAAAGTCTGCGACTGATGCAAAGGCAGGTAGACCAGATGCAGCTCGCTGGCCGATACCCGTTCGAGGCGGTAGGTGTCTTCGATCACGTCGCCCTGGCGCACGACGTAGAGTTTTTCGCCGCTCTGCAGGAAGATCTGCAGGTCGTCGCGGTCGCCGATGCGGCCAATGAACTGGAATGGCAGGGCCGGTGCAGTCGGGGCTGCGGCTACGGCGGGTGCGGTGACCACGGGTTGTTCGGTGACGGTGGCCAAGGCCTGGGGTTTGGTCCATTGCTGGGTCGGGAAGAGATCTCTTGAGGCTTGTTCCGGCCCTTTCGCGGGTAAACCCGCTCCCACAGGGACCGTGGATACCGCCGATTTTGTGGTAGTGGGTTTGCCCGCGAAGGGGGCAACACTGTCTTCCTCGCCGAACCAATGGCCCGGGGCCCAGGCCAGCGCCGCGCTCACGCCGAGGAAGCCAACCCAGATGACAGCACGTTGTGTGTTCATCACGACCTCGACAGGTAAAGGGTCATGCGCAGGCGGGCGTTGAGCTCGCTGTCGCCAATGCGTTTGCGTTGCAGCTCCAGGTCTTCCAGCACCAGGGTCGGCAACTGCTTCAGCAAGCCCCTGAGGAAGCCGCGAATCTGCGGGTAGCTGCCGCGCACCGGCAGCACGATCTGGTAGCGCGCCAGTTGCGTCCTGGGGTCGATGCCCAGGGCATATTCGCCACGCGCCAGGCTGATATGCTCGGCACTGGCCAGGTGGTACAGGCGCTCGATCAGCTCGCTGGCCCGGGGCTGCCCCGGCAGTTGCTGACGCAGGCTGTCGAGGGCCTGCTGCTCGGGCTTGATGGCGATCTTCAGCTCGCCACGCCTGACCCGCTCGACCTGCACGCTGGCGTCCGCTTCAGCGGCGCGCAGCTCGCGCAGGTTCTGCCATTGCGGCAACACCCCGGCGAACAGCACGCCCACGGCCAGCAGGCCCACCGCAATTGCAGCCAGGCCGACCGGGCCGACGCGACGCAGGCGTTCCTGGAGGATCAGGCTGTTCAGCGATTCACGGGCGCGCATGGCCGGTCTCCCAGGTGGCGGTGAGGGTGAAGCGCACCGGGTGCTCGGGCTGCGCGGCCAGCACCTCGTGGTTGAGCAGCGACACATCGCTGAGCTCGGCACTGGCCTCCAGGCGCTGGTGGTACTGCAGCATCGCTTCCAGGTTGCGCGCCTCGGCGGTGATGCGCAGCTGGCCTTTGCGCGCGTCGGGGGCCAGGCTGAGCAGCGCCACGTCGTCCTGGGGTTGCGCTTCAAGCATGGCGAACAGCTGCTGCCAGGGCCGTTGCAGCTGCTGCGACACGCTTTGCATCTGCGCCAGGCGCTCGGCCTGTTCGCGGCTGGCGGCGCTGCCCAGCGGTGCGACAGTGGCCGGGCGACGGCCCAGTTGCTGCTCCAGGCTGTGCACGCTGGCCTCCACTTCGACCTGCTCGGCCTGCAAGCTTTGTTGCAGCAGCACCAGGCCGGCGACCATGGCACTCGCCACGGCCAGCAGCGACCAGGCCAACGGGCTGTTGCGCCGGGGCTGGAATTCCAGGTCGAGGCGGCGCATGTCAGGCCACCGCCCGCCACATGGCGCACAGCGGGTCGGCGTCGCTGGCCGGCTGGCACAGCTGCACCGCCGCCAGTTGCGGCACCTCGCCGCGGCCCGGGGCATGCAGGTAGACCCGTGGCAGGTGCTCGCCGTACAGCTCGCAGGTGCGCTCGATCAATGCTTGCAGGGCCTGGTCGCTGTCGGCGCAGCCTTGCGCCAGCACTTGCTGCCACGCCCCACCGGCGGCCAGCAGCAGCACGCTGCGGCGCGGTTCGGCCAGGACGAACAGGAAGTCGCCCTGCTCCAACTGTGCCGAGCAGCGGTTGTAGGCGGCCATCAGGTATGGCTGCACCGAGCGCAGGCTCAGGTGGCTTTCCCGGCCCAGCGCCTGCAGCCGCTGCAGCAGGGCTTCGGGCAGCGCCGTGGCGATGCGTGCGGCCCCGGCCGGCTCGGGCGACAGCACGATGCGCCAGTCGTCCAGCGGCTGCCCGTAGAGGTTTTCGAAACAGGCCCGGGCGTAGGCGTCCAGTTCGCGCGGGTGGCTGATGGCATCACTCCAGGGCACCAGGCAGAAGCGGCTGTAGCGGGCCGACAGCAGCACCCGCAACTGGGCACCGCGCACGGCATGCTCGGCCAGCAGCGTGGCCAGGGCATCGACGGCGGCCTCCCAGGCCGGTTGGGCGGCATCGCAGGTAAAGTCGCGGCTGCCCAGCCATTGGTGGTGATTGGCGTGCCAGCTACCCAGGCCGACACCTTCGGCGCCGAGTACGGCACTGTATCTGTAAGCGCCACGATCAGATGAATGTGACACGGTTGATCTCCTCGAGAGTGGTACGGCCATCCCGGACCAGGTCCAGGGCCGAAGCCCGCAGCAGGCGCAGGCCGCGCTGGCAGGCGAGGTTCTTGATTTGCGACAGGGGGCGGCGCTCGACGATCATCTGCCGCAGGTCGTCGTCCAGGTGCAGCAGTTCGGCGATGGCGCTGCGGCCGCGGTAGCCACTGCCGCGGCACTGGCCGCAGCCCTGGGCGCGGACGAACTTCCAGCCGGCCACGCCCTCGCGGGTCAGGCCCGCGCCGTACAGGGTGTCGTCGTCGACTTCACACGGCGTGGCGCAGTGCGGGCAGGCCAGGCGGATCAGGCGCTGGGCCAGCACCGCATTGAGCGCAGAGACGAAGCTGTAGGGGTCGACCTGCATCTGGCTGAAGCGGCCGATCACATCGAACACGTTGTTGGCGTGGATGGTGGTGAACACCAGGTGGCCGGTGAGCGCCGACTGCACGGCGATTTGCGCGGTGTCCGGATCGCGGATTTCACCGACCAGGATCTTGTCCGGGTCGTGGCGCAGGATCGAGCGCAGGCCGCGGGCGAACGTCAGGCCCTTCTTCTCGTTGACCGGGATCTGCAGCACGCCGGGCAGCTGGTATTCGACCGGGTCCTCGATGGTGATGATCTTGTCCACGCCGTGGTTGATCTCGCTGATCATGGCGTACAGGGTGGTGGTCTTGCCGCTGCCGGTGGGGCCGGTGACCAGGATCATGCCGTAGGGCTCGGCGGCCAGCCGGCGCAGGGCGCGCAGGGTTTCCTCGGCAAAGCCCAGGGCCTGCAGCTGCACGCCGCTGACCCGGTCGGACAGGTCCTGCTTGTCGAGCACCCGCAGCACCGCGTCTTCGCCGAAGATGCTGGGCATGATCGATACCCGGAAGTCGATTTGCCGGTCGCCCACGGCAACCTTGAAACGGCCGTCCTGGGGCACGCGTTTTTCGCCGATGTCCAGCTCGGCCATCACCTTGATGCGCGAGATCACCTGGTCGGCGAAGGCGCTGCCGCTGGCCTTGCCGGCGCCGTTTAGCACACCGTCGATGCGGTACTTGATGGTCAGGCCCTGGCCGGTCATGCCCAGGTGGATGTCGCTGGCGTGCAGCTTGAGGGCGTCGTACAGCGTGGAGTTGACCAGCTTTACCACACGGCTCTGGTCTTCGCTGATGCTGGCCAGCGACAGGCGCTGCAGCGGGTCGCTTTCGCTGCTGGTTTCGGCGTCGTGGTCAAGGGCGTCCACGGCGTGGAAGCTTTCTTCGTGGCGGGCCAGGAAGGTGGCCAGGTCGGCGGCGTGGGCCAGGTACAGCGGTGCGCCTTGCAGCACGTCGTCGATCCAGGCCAGGCGGGCGTGGTCGAAGGGGTCGGCGAACACGCCCAGCAGTTGGCCGCCCTGCTCGATCAGCACGAATTCACGCTTCAGGCACATCGCCAGGCTGACCTTGTCGAAGCGTGGGGTGCTGGCCAGCAGGGTGTGGCTGCCCAGCACCGGGTAATGCAGGGTCAGGCCCAGGCGCTGGGTGAAGGTGTCGGGGGTGTCGCCGGCCAGCTGTTCCAGGCGGGTGAGCAGGCGTTCGTCGCTGGTTTGCAGGCGGGCCTGGGCCAGCAGGTCGCGGGGGTAGGCTGAGAATGGTGTTGGATTCTTCGCGGGCATGCCCGCTCCCACAGGTACAGCGCAATCCTGAAGGCAACGCGAATCCTGTGGGAGCTGGCTTGCCGGCGATAAGGCCGTAACGGTTGCATCGAATGCTTCTGGCATGGCCTGCGACTCCGCTCAGGGGCGCGTCGCAGGCTGGCTCGGCCAGGGGTGCGGGCGCCGCTATTCCCCTGTGAGCAGTTGATCGTCGTCGGGCCCTGGGGGCTTGGCGCCGTTACGGCGGCGGTCGGCCAATACCCAGCTTCCATCGTACAACTGCAGGGGGAACGATTCGTTCCTGTTCTGGCGTCGTTCGACGAACCCTTCAGCCGGGTTGTCCGTGGCCCTGCGCCGGCGCTCGATGCCCATCAGGTCGAAGACTGCACGGGCCAGTTCCACCAACGGGAACGGCTTGAACAGGACATGGCTCACACCCAGTTCGGCGGCCCGCTCACGCACCTCGACGGTGGGGTGGGCGGTAATCAGCACGAAGTGGCACTGCCTGTTCCTGTGTACGGTCTCCAGAACCTGAAACCCCTCCATGTCGGGCAAGCGGTAATCCAGCACGATCACTTGCGGTGCCAGGCTTGCAGCCTGCTCGATACCACTGGCACCGTCGTGGGCAACATGAACTTCCAGGCCTTGCGCCTGCAGGTACGCTTGCAGGTTCTGCGCAAGAGTCTGTTCGTCATCGACTACCAATACTCTGTTCACCAAGGTCGACTCCCAAGAACTGCCCGGTTACCCGGTCTGCGAAGTGCGCCCCTGTACAGGCTTGAGCAGGCTTCGTGCCAGGCGTGAATAGTCATGCTGAATAACCGTAACTCATTGATTTTGCGGAAGTTCCGTTCGCCACCCGCAACGCGTCGGGCAGGCGCACCGGCCCCGTTCCCCACATGCGGGGAAACTGATGGCACACTGCCATTTCGTTATTCCCCAGCATTGGGGAAACGCCATCAGGGGCTTCAGTCGGCGATCTCCACGGTAGCGGACGCACGCAAACGTTGGCGCACGGACTGGCGCGCCTGCGCCTCCCGCTGCCCGATGAGCGTGGCCCGGGCCAGGACCAGGCCCTGTTCGCGTATGACCGAAGGCTCGTCACTTTGTTGCTGCACTCCTTGCAGGTTTTGCGAATTGGCATCATAGAATGCCTCCACTTCGGCCTCGCTGGGCGCGGCGACCGCGCTGAGCTGGGCGTACACCTGCTGCGCGGCCAGCTCGCGCCGGGTGTACTCATTGTACTGTGCCCTATCGAAGCCCGCTTCCGCCAGCCGCCGCTCAAAAATTGCCGGGCTGCCAAGCGCGGCCTCGATCTCGCCCACATGCGCCGACACCTGCTCGTCGCTGATGGCTATGCCGAGGCGTTGGGCCTCCTGCCACAACAGTTCCTTGTCGATCAGTTCATCCAGGGCCTGATCGCGCAGGCGCTGGTACAGGTTCGGGTTGCGGATGCTGGCCACCGCGCGGCCCTGGGCGTCCAGGTATTCGCTGAAATAGCGCTCCAGGCGCATCGTCTCGATCTCCACACCGTTGACCCGCGCCGCCGGCATATCGGCCCAGCTTGCCTTGGCCAGCACCTGCAACAGGCACAACAACAGAACACGCATGGCAACCTCCGCTCAAGGGCTGTCCGGCAGTGGCCGGTACGGGGTGACCGCGGTAAAGCGCGGCCCGGGAAGGGCCACCGCCACCACATGGGCACCGGCCATGCCCTGGCGGCGACCGGGGCCGAAGCCCAGGGCCGGGGTCAGGCCGGTGGACACATCATGCAGGCCTTCCAGCGCGGCAATCAGCTGCTCGCGGCTGGTGTCACGGCCAGTCTGCTTCAACGCTTCGCTCAACAGGCGCAGGGCGCACAGGGTGTTGACCTGCAACGACGCCTGGCGGGGGTCGAGGCCCTGGCGCTGCTGCAGGCCGGCCAGGGTCGCCAGGCCCTGTTCGGTCCAGTCCTCGGGCACGTAGGGATAAGCCAGGAACACCCGTTGCGACCAGAACTCGGGCAAGCGCGCCACGGCGCCGGTCACCTGGCTGGAGGCGCCAAACAGGTATGGCTGGCGGCCGGCTGCCTGCAGCGCCGAAGCCAGTTCGGCAAAGGCCTGGGCACGGCCGAGGAAGACAATGCCCTGCCCGTCCACGGCTTTGCCTGCAAAGGCCTGGGCCGCAGGTGTTGCCCAGCCCTGCTGCAGCAGGCGTTCGCGCACCTGTTCTGCCAACGCCGCATGTTCATTGCCGGCATACACCACACGCAGGTCGCCCGCTGCCATGCCCAGCGCCGCGCGGGCGTGGCCGGCCAGGCTCAGCAATTGCGCGGGCAAGCCGGGCAACGGGTCGAAAATCTGTGGGCTGCCGCCGCTTCGTGGGGTGCTGCCGATCAGCGGTACATTGTGTGGCGCCAGCAAGGTTGCCAGGCGCTGGTCGAGCATGGGTACCAATGGCGCGATCAGGGCGAATACCCGCTCCTGCTCCAGCAACTGCTGCAGCGCCTGTTCGGCGCTGGCCGGGTCGGCGCCCGGGTCGAGCACCACCAGTTCCAGGCGTCGCCCGTGGATGCCACCCTGCTGGTTGAGTTGCGTCAGGCCGTCTTCCAGCACCGCACGCACCACCTGCCCGGCCTCGGCCAGCGGGCCGGATGCCGGCAGCAAGGTGCCCAGGCGCAGCACACCCTCCTCCACGCCGGGGTCACGTTCCTGGGCCAGGCGCTTGAGGTAGGCCGTGAGGTTGCGCTGGTCGGCCAGGGTCAGCTCGAAGCGTGGCATGGCCGGGTCCAGGCGATTACCGGCCGGGTCGACGCCGTGCTGAATGGCCCGGGCCAGGCTGCTGTCGGTGTAGGCCGGATAGCGGCGGCCGTTGACCTCGCGTTCGCCCTGGCCTTGCGCCAGGCGCTGCCAGTCGAGGCTGGGCGGGCGTACTCCCCCTTCGGCGCGGCCGCGGCCATCGTTGCCGTGACAGCTGGCACAGGGCAGCACGCTGGCGGGGACCGTCATGTCGCTGGCGCCGACACGGGCTTGCAGTTGTGCGTCGCTGCTGGAGACGCCCTGGCGGTAGAGGTGTTTGCCGGCTTGTTCGTTGGCGCTGAGGTCCAAGGCAAAGGCCGGAGCACAAAACATCAGGCTCAAAAGCACAACCAGGGTCGTGCTCATGGCTTTTCCAGCCTGCTCAGGCCTCATCGCCGGCAAGCCAGCTCCCACAGAGATCGCAGCGTGCCTGAAGGCAGTGTCATACCTGTGGGAGCCGGCTTGCCGGCGATGAGGCCGGCAGCAACAGCATAAGGCCACCAAGGCATTCATGATGCTCACCGCCCTGCCAAAGGCAGTGCCAGCAACTGCATGCGCTGGGCAATCGCCGCAGGCGGTGCATCCGGGCGGATCTTGCTCCAGCGCTTGCCGGCCACGTCGCCGGCAATCAGCTGTGTCGAATGCTGCTCGGGGCTGGGCAGGAACTGGCCGATGCGGCCGAGCACCAGGTCGACATTGGCCTTGTCACCCGTCAGGAACACCCAGTTGGGCCCATCCACACCCTGCTTCTCGGCAAACGCCTTGAGCACTTCGGGCGTGTCGTTGAGCGGGTCGCTGCTGATCGACACGAAGGTCACCTGGCTGGCCAGCTGCGGCCCCATGGTCTCGCGCACTTCACGCAACTTGCGGGTAATCAGCGGGCAGGCGTCGGTGCAGTGGGTGAAGATCACATTGAGCATCACCACCTTATCCTTGAGCACATCGCTGTAGAAGCGCAGCTCGCGGCCGTTCTGGTCCTTGAGCACAGTGTCGGTGAACCAGGTCCGGGCATCGCGGGTGCCGCCACCACTGGTCATCGCCTGCGGGGCCGGCTGCGGTTCTGGTGCCTGCGGGGCATGGCCTTCATGGGCGAACGCCACCGAAGCGAGGATCCACAGGCAGCCACCCAGCACCAGCCAGTCAAAACCGCGCATGCCAACGCGGCGGTTGCTTACCTGGCTCATGGTTGCACCTCGTGATGGTCGGCAATGGCCGTGCTCTTGGCATGCACCCGGCGGGCGCCGAGGCGGTTGATTTCGTCGATCAGCACTGCCGGGTCGGTGAACCCGTAGTAGCGCGTCCAGTGCCCGGTGCGCCCGTCACCCACCAGGATCAGCGGCGGGTGCTGGCTGAGGTCGGCGCTGAAGCTGCCCAGGCCCTTGAGGGTTTCGCTGATGGCGTACGGCGTGCCGGTCAGCCAGCTCCAGCCCGGCCCCTTCTGGAAGGCCTTGGCGTAGTCCTGCAGGCGCTTGGCGTCGTCACGTTGCGGGTCGACGCTGATCGACACCAGATGAATGTCTTGCCCTACCCGGCCACCCAGTTGCTGCTGGACCTTGCCCATGATCGACGACACCACCGGGCACACCGTGGTGCAGCTGGTGTAGATGAAGCCCATGACCACCAGGTGGTCGCCCACCAGGTCTTTTTCCAGGCGTACCGGCATGCCGTCCTGGTTCAGCAGCGAGACATCGGCAAAGCGCACGCTGGCCTTTTCCTGGCGCGCCGCCGGCGGCTGTTCGGCGTGGCCGTTGTGATCGTGGCCACCATGGGCCAGAGCCAGGGTGCCGGCCAAAGCCAGGCTCAGGGCCAACAGTTTGCAAGCATGCTTGGCGTTCATCGCAGACTCCTCACGTCATTCTCGGAAACGGTGGACGTTGCGGCCGGCAGGACGCGCAGGCTGGTGTAGTTTTCCTCGGCGAACCTGCGCCCCAGCGACGGCGACTGCACGTGCAGGTACCAGGCGCCGGCTTCGGGCAGGGTCAGGGCTGCCTGATAGATGCCCTCGCCCACCTCCTCCAGTTGCAGGTTTTGCGGCATGGACGAAGGCGCCAGGAAGTAGCGCAGGCTCAGGTCGCTCAGGCCCAGGCGCGGCTGGCCGTCGTCGCCGACGATGCGCACCCGCGCGGTAACGGCGCTGTGCTGCGACAACGGCCGGTCCAGGCCGATGAACTCGGCGTGGGCGCCCTTGCGCTTGCCGGCATTCGGCGCTGCGGCCACGTCGGTGCTGAAGCAGTGGATGATCTGCGGCTGGTTGAGCAGGAAGGCCACGTCGAACTTGCCGGCGGCGGGCATCTTCACCGTCGAGCCGTACACGCCCGGTGCCAGTTCGCGCAGGCTGCGGTCGACGACGATGGCGGCGCGGGCCTGGTGGCCACGGTTGTTGTAGCCGGACATCGGTGCGTTCATGCCTTCGGCGTAGAAGTAGGTGGTGTTGTCCACCGGATTGACCACGAACACCGAATTGTCGTCACGCGACACCGACAGCCCCTGGGCCAGCGGCAGGTCACCGGCCTGGCGTGGCGCCGCCGGGCCAGCCTCGAAGCCCTGGATGATCGGCGAACGCCCTTCGCCCAGGCTGGCCAGGTTGATCATGCTCACCTTCGGCGAAGCCAGGCCGCGCACGTAGGCATAGCCCTTGGTGAAGGTCAGCTGGTACGGTTCGGCCGCCACCGGGATCTGGTGGATCAGCTTGTCGGTACTGGCGTCGATCACCAGGGCCTGGTTCTCCAGGGTGTTGAGCACGATGCCGTAGCGGCCATCGCTGCTGAAGCGCATCGGCCCCAGGCCCTGGGCGGCCTGGACCGTGTGGCGCAGCTGGTGGTTGCGGGCATCGAACACGCGCACGCTGCCCTCCTCGCCATCGACCACGTACACCGCCTGGGACAACGCCGAATAACTGACCGACAGCGGGTGCGGGCCAACCTTGATGGTCTTGGCCAGGCGCATTTCCGGGATGTCGATGACGCTCAGGGTGCCGCTGTCGCGGTTGCTGACATAGGCGTAGCGCGAGTCGGCACTGAAGGCGATTTCGTGGTGCCCGCCGCCGGTGTTGAAGGTTTTCAGGGTGTTGCGCCCCGGTACATCGATCACCGTTACCCCGCCCTTGGCCGGGTCGCTGCTGTTGTTGCCTACCCACAGCCGGTGCTGGTCCGGCTGCAGGGCCACGCGCAGGGGCTGGTCGCCAGCGTTCAGGTCGGCCACGCGGGTGAAGGTCTCGGTATCGATCACCGAGACCTTGCCGCGCTCCGGGATGGACACGAACACCAGCTTGTCGTCACCAGTAGCCACCCAGTCCATGGGCCGCCCAGGCAGGTCGATGCGGGCCATGGTGCTGGTCACGCCGCCCACCGAAACGGTCGGGTCGATCACCGTCAGGCTGGCGTCCTTGTTCATCATCAACAGGAAGTAGCTGTTCAGGTCGAGCAAAGGCCGGGCGCCGATACTGCTTTTGAGGAACAGCGCGACACGGGCCTTGCAGCTCTGGTCGCGGTCGCCCTCCGGGGCCGACTGCGTCGGGTCGATCCACGCCCCCGGGGCCATGCCCGACAGCGGCTGGCCACTGGCCTGGTCGCTGACCTTGAAACGGATGTTGGCGAAGCTGCCCTCCTGCAGCTCGCCCCCCGCCAGCGGCCGGGCCTCGAACTCCACGGTCACGCCGTCGCGGCTGAGCCGGTGCGGGGCCTGCGGGTCGTCAGAGCCCTGCAAATACTCGCGCGGATCGCACCAGAGGCTTTCATAGGCCACGCCCAGGCCGATCAGCACAGCCCCCAGCGCTACCCCCATGTATGCAAGGCGGGTTTTCTTGTTCATGTTCGCGCCCCCATTTACCGTCACTGCGCCGGTGCCGTTGCCGGCGGCGCTTCATTGGTCACCCGCAAGATCCCCCACAGCCCCGAAAGGTTGCCGTAGGCGGCGTAGTCGCGGAACAGGTAGTCACCCGCCACCGCGTTGGCACCGCCGGCACTGGGCAGCATGAAGCTGAAGTGCGCGGCCGGCAGCACGCTTTCCTGGGCCCCGATGTACATGGCCATCGGGTTGTAGCCGAAGCGCACCGAGCCGATGCCAGGCAGGCTCAGCGGGTAGCCGTCCACGTCGTTCTTCTCGGCCTGGTAGTTGTGCAGCGGCCACAAGTGGCCATCCAGCTGGTAGACCATGCCGCGGCTGCCACCACTGGGCATCACGATATGGTTGCGCACTGGCTGGCCGGGCTTGGCGTACAGCACCGGGGTTTGCGGGTCGCCACCGACCAGGGCGTTGGCGTAGGCCATGTGGGCATTGGGCACATCGCCAAAGCCCAGGCCGGCGGCGCGGCCGAAGGGTGAGTCGGGGGCCATGCCGAAGCGCAGCCACAGGGGCTCGGTCTTGTAGTTGACCGCCATGTTGCCGTTGTCCTGCGGGTCGCCGGCGGCGCCGTTGCCTTCGGTATTGATGCCCTCCACCGGGCGGCCGTCGGCCCAGCGCATGTTCAGCGCACGCTGCCAGACCGTGACGAAGTCGCGGTAGTCCGGCTGGCCGGTGACCTTGACCGTGGCCTGGGCCCGTGTTGCGCCGTCTTCGGTCCAGGTGGCGGTCTGCGGCAGGATGCTCATGGCACCCACCAGGCCTTTCTGCGGCTGCTTGATGAAGTCCGACGGGGTCAGGTTGAGGCCGCCGAACTCGATGGCCGTGGTGTTGATGTTGTCCACCGTGCGGCCCAGTTGCGACACCGGCTTGCCTTCACGCTCCAGGTGGCCGGCATAGTACTGGTAGGTACGGGTCGGCCAGGCGCCACTGGTGCCGGCACGCGGGGCCACGGTCTGCACCGGGTTGAGGCCGACGTTGGCGCCGTCGGACTTGGTGATGTCGTAGGCCAGCAGCTGGGCATGCAGGCCCACGTGGCTGGACGGCCGCATCAGGTTGTTGGCAAAGGCGGTGGCACCCTCGCTGTCGAAGCGGTCACGCTTGACCACGTTGTGCATCACCGCAGTGCTGGGCAGGTCCGGCATCACCAGTGGCAGGCGGTTTTCCAGGGTGATGCTGATGCACTCGCCGGCGTTGGCGCGCAGCACCAGCGGCTCCACGGGCACGCCCGCCTTGAGCTTGCCGGTGGTAGCGTCCAGGTCGGCCTTGCGCACATACAGGATCGCGGTCGGGTCGTGCAGCGGCGCGCTGTGACCACCGATGGTGAAGGGTTCCCCATCTTCGGGGTCTACCCCACTGACCAGCGGGATGGCGGTCTTGCGGCTGTTGAACACCAGGGTGCCGCCGTTGGCCTTGAGCGGGCCGCCGACATGCTGGCCGACACCGGCCGGGTCGTTGATGCTGACGCCGTTGCGGTTCTCGAGGATGTCGTTGGCCAGTGCCGCGACGATTTCGTAGCTGCGCTTGACCGTGGGGCGGCTGCCGATGCCGTTGGGGTTGGCCGTGGTTTTCGGGCAGATGCCATCGAAGTTCACGGTGTTGCGCATGGCCACCGGCTGCGGGTTGTTGGGCAGCGGGAACAGGTCGGCACGCTGCGCGGTGTAGTTGCGCATGATGCCCCAGATGCCGTTCCAGTAGCCCTCCAGGGCCGCATCCAGCGAATACAGGTAGTCACCGTTGGTGGCTGCCGAACTGGAGATCATCGACACCGGTGCCATGAAGCCCAGTTGTTCGGAAATACCGATCATCTGCGATGACTTCCAGCCCGAGTTGGAGCTGTTGCCGTAGCCGGTGCCGTTCTGCAGCCACTTCACGCCATGCAAGGTGATGTTGTGCTCCTCTTCATGGCCACCGGCATGCATGCGCAGGCGTACGTTGTCACCGGAGTAGGTGCGCAGCATCGGGGTAAACGGGTCGCCCGGTTCGCTGCCGGCCGCGTTGATGTGCGGCGGGAACAGCGTGGTGCCGCCGGTAGGGCCGACCGCCGAGGTGATCGCCGAGGGCGCCAGGTTCAGTGCCGGGATGGCGCGGTCGGTACGGGTTTGCAAGGCGTAGCTCAGGTCGCCGGCCAGGCCGTCGGCCTGCATGCCACGCTTGCCGTCCGGGCCGACCTTGTTCGGGTCGTACACACGCAGGGCCAGGGGCTCGTTGCGGTAGTTGACGACGAACATGCCCGGGTCATCCACCGAGATTGCCTGCGGGCAGGGCCGGCTTGGGCAACCGGGGTTGATGCCGCCGCGTTCCTCGACGATGGCCTCCAGCAGGTTCGACGCCTTGCCGCGCACCGGCGGGTTGATGGCGTAGCGGAAGCTGTCGGCGGTGGCCGGGTACGACTGGGCATTGGGGATGCCGTCCGGCCCGGCGCCGACATACACACCGGCCTCATAGGCGTGCTGGAAGTCGCTGTATTCCAGGAAGAACTCGCGGTAGCTGTCGTTCTTGCCGTCGCCATCGTGGTCACCGGTCTGGATCACCGCCTGCCACGAGGTCGGGCCACCGTCCTGGCGCGTGGCCGGGTTGTACAGCTTCTCGCCGGTTTCGGCGTGGTACCAGGTGGAGTTGGCCGGCTCGGCCAATACGGTGGCATACAGCCCAAGCTGCTGGTGGGTCGATGGGCCGAGGTGGTCGTGGGTGAAGATGGTGCCCAGGCCACGGTCGACGTTGTACACGTTCACCAGCGGGTCGGCGAACCAGCGCTGCATGGCCGTGCGTGCGCCCAGCCAGTCGGCCCGGCCGAAGCGGCCGAAGTACGGGTGCTGCCGGGCTTGCGGGCAGGCGGCGGTGCCGTCGCGGCTATCGCCCTGGGTGCAGCCGTTGTAGGCACGAATGGCCTGCACCCGCTCGACCACACTGCCGGGCGAGAGGATGCCGTCTTCGTAGTTCCAGCCGTTGGCCGAGCCATCGGCGGCGGTCAGGTCCCACTTGGGCAGGTGAATGTGCTGGCCGATCACGTCGGTCGGGGTGCGCACCTGGTAGTCGTCCATCTCATAGATGTTCGGGATCAGGTTGGTGTGCTGGTACATGGTGCAGTCGAAGGTGTTCATGCGCATCACCAGCGGCTCTGGCGGGCGCTGCTTGGTGATCACCGGCCAGGCGTCTTCCCACAGGGCGATGATGCGGGCCTGCGGGAAGTGGTAGCCGACCTTGTTGTACACCGCGTCGAACTGGATGTTGGCGCCCTTGTAGATGCGTGGGCGGTCGGCGGTGAAGGCCGAGGCGCCACGGAAGTTCAGGCCCGCCAGGCTCTCGCCGCTGAAGTACTCGCCTACCCCGGAAGACTGGGTCAGGCGTTTGCCCCGGTCATCCATGCACGGCTCGTAGAACGGCGCGCCGGCAGTCGGCAAGGCGCCGTTGGTGCGGAACGCCTTGGCCACCGGCTGGCTGCCAGGGATCAGGGCGAAGCTTGGGTGTTCGGCCAGGGCGTGGAACTGCATGGCCGCCTGCTCGACATCGGTGCCCTCTTCGGGCAGGTAGATCGGCTTGGCCTTGTGTACCACCTTGGTGAAATCGAGCTTGGTGGTGGTGGTTTCGGCCTCGCCGCCGGCGGATACGCCGTCCAGCGCGTGGCGCCCCAGGCCGCCGTCCCAGCCATCGACCTGGTTCGGGTCGAGGTTGGCCCACAGTGCGTTGCCGCTTTCCTTGAGCTGGCGTGCCATGGCCGGGTCGAGCATGTCCAGTGGCGGGGTTGGTGGGCGGTTGCCCACGCTGCTTTCCATGCCGCCGATCCAGAACGGATAGCCAGGGTTCTTCAAGGTGCCGTCGGCGTTGCGGTTGGCGTCGCTGCGGTCGACCAGCGCCAGCGAGCCGATGGCCTTGCGGACCGGCGCCTGGTTGGCTGGCTCTTCATCCTCTTCTTCCTCGGGCTCGTCGTCGTCATCATTGGCGGCAACCAGCGCTTCGGACAGCTTCGGTACCACCACCACCTTGCCTGGCATCGGCGCCATGGCCTTGCCGGGCAGCGGCACGATGGCCGGGATCGGCGTGCCGGCAACGATCTCGCCATCGGGCAGGGCCCGGGCGCCAACCGCCGGCTTGCCGCTGCGCAGGGCGAACGGGGTGTTGTGGAAGCCGTTCTCGCCCTGCCCGCTCACCTCGAGGCGGGTGCCTTCCTCGAACACGTCGTGCACCCGCCACATGGCCCACATGCCCTGGGCGAAGTGCGGGTAGAAGTGGCAATGGTAGATGGCATCGCCCGCCACCCGGTTGCGGTTGCCCGAACCGCCGTTGGCGATTTCGTAGGTGTAGCCGACCCCCGCGCCGATGCCCTGGGCATCGATGTAGTCGGAATTGTCGTCATTGGGGTTGAACAGCCACTGGTGGCCGTGCAGGTGGAAGATGTGCTGCTCATGGCCGTTGTGGGTGTTGCGGAACTTGGTGAAGTCACCGATGTAGCTGTGATGCACGTTGGCCGGTTCCGCCGGGAACAGGGCCATGCTGGCCTTGACCCCGACGGCGCTGGCCGGTGGTACCTCGCCAGGGCGGATGTGCTCCAGGCCGACGTTGGCCGGCACGTCCACCAAAGTACCGACGTCACCGACAGTGTGCGCACTGAGGAAGAACTCCTCGTAGGCGCACGACAGGCAGTCGTGCATCGGCCCCACGCCCAGGCGGTTGGCCACCACTTCGGCGCCCATGCCACCGGAACCGTAGTTGATCATGAACGAGTCGCGGGTGGGTTCCAGTACGTGGCCCATCACCGGGTCGGCCCAGTAGCCAGGGAACGCCTGGGTGCCGGCGACCTCGTCGGCGAACTGCGAGGCGAAGTCACGGAACGCCTCCAGGCGGTTGGGCAGCGCCGGGTTGCGCTTGCCCAGGCTTTCCAGCGGGTAGGTGGATTTGGGGAAGCTGCCATCGGGGTTGGGGCCCATGACGATGGCATCGGTTTCGCTGTTGATGATCTGGTTGCCGTCGACCATGGCAATGATCGGCTTGCCGGCCTTGCCTTCGGCGATCCAGGGTTGCATTTGCGGGTAGCGGGCTTCGTAGTCGATCACCGGCTGGCCGGTGGCGGTACGGCCGGTGGTGGCCAGGCGCATTTCTTCTTCGGTGAGGGTATTACGGTAGGTGCGGCCGAGCTTGGGCACCACCACTACCTGGCCGAACAGGCCGTTGGCAACGTTGCCCGCAGTACCCTCGCCGCCGAAGGTGGCGGCCTTGCTGGTAGCGGCGAAAGCGCCTTCGCGTTCGGCGTACAAGGTATAACTGCGGGTGCTGCCGGGGCTGACGAAGAAGTTGCCGTTACGCCCGGTGTAGGCAGAAATGTCGGCAATGCTGTTGACCGCCTGCATGCCGTTGATCTGGAAGCCGACCATGCGCTCGGCCACCTGCTCGTCGGCGACGAAGCCTTCGGCGGCTTCGTTTTCGAGCTCCGGCCCCTCCTCTTCGCCCTCAGCCTCTTCGGCCTCGATGCCGTGCTTGTTGGGGTTGGCCTTGTAGTCGAGCAGGTTGGTCAGGTTGACGGTAAGGCATTCACCGGCGGCCACCCGCAGCACGATGGGCCGCGGGCGCTTGTCCGGGCGCAGGGTGACCTTGCCCGGTACTGCCGCCCCGCCGCTGCTGAGGGGGACCATCTTGTCGTCCACCACATCCTCGCGCAGGGCGAACATCATGCCGTTGGCGTTTTGCGCGCCAAGGCGGTTGAACATCAGTGGCTGGTCCAGCGCCACCACGTTGGCGACCAGGGTGCGCTGGCACTGCACGGCGGCTTCGCTGGTCGACTCCCAGCCGAGCAAGGCCAGAACGAGTGATGACAGGATGGGGCCTTTGAGTGGCATAGACATGCTGCACCTCCGGGACACAGGATCTCTGCGTGGAGCTGGAGCAAGGTGTATGCCAGGAGCGGATTGCTTTTGTTTTCAGTTGGTTGCAGCGGCAAACGAAACAGATTGGGGAGGATTCCCCAGCGGTTTTCCCCGAAACGGGGGGTGGGTTGCAGGTGTTCGTCACAAGATTTTCAGCGCCTGTAAGACATTTCTGAACATAAAACCAAATACTTCAGAAACGACCCGCTTGGGAATTATCCTACGCGCGCTGCCGAACTATCGCTGTTGTCGGGGAAACACCTCACGGATAACGTTTTCGGGTCGCTTCGGTGACCGGGCATGAGAACCCGACAGATAAGCTAGCAGCACCTCTATGGTGGCCGTACGTGGGCGGGCTTTCGCCTGGCCGGGTCTTTGCTAGCTTCTTCTCGGCTTTCTCACACCCGCGTACGGCTGCCACCTTCAATCCATGAGAAAGATTCAGGCGGTAGTTCCATTCCTCTAGAAGCTGGAATTACATAATGAAAAAAGCTTGTCCCCGACCCACCCGTCAAACTGACGTCCCGCCCCTTCTACACCATCAACCAGGACATGCCCTCGGTTGACGCTCTGATCCACTCCCTTCAGCTGATGTCTGGCATCGAAGACACGCTGGACGAATTCATCTGCGCCAACGCCGGCGAGCCCGGCATCAATATGTTGGTCAATGCGGTGCATCATGTTCAGATGACCAAGGCCCTGACAGAGTTGCTGTTCCACCGGCAGGCCGGGGATATCACCTGGCATTGAAGTAGAGTCGACTGGCCTCATCGCCGGCAAGCCAGCTCCCACAGGTACAGCATTGCTCTCGAGGTTGTCGCTGTACCTGTGGGAGCGGCCTTGTGTCGCGAAAGGGCCGCAACGCGGCCCCAGGGTTGATGCGCAACAGTTGAAATTGCTGGGGCTGCTTTGCAGCCCTTTCGCGACACAAGGCCGCTCCCACAGAGATCGCGCCGCCTTTTGGAATTTGAGCAAGACAGTTGCTCCCAGGTACTGCGCATGGCTTGAAACCGATGCGGTCGATGTAGGAGCGGCCTTGTGTCGCGATGGGGCGCGCAGCGGCCCCCGGATCTTGGCTGCGATGCGGATATCGCTGGGGCCGCGTTGCGGCCCGATCGCGACACAAGGCCGCTCCTACAAGGGGGCTGCGCAGTCCAGGGGATTGATGTCACCCAACCAGGGCGCGTACGCAGAAGTACAGGATCGACGGGCCCATCAGGCAGCCCAACCCGGTATGGAAGGTGGCTGTCAGTGCCCCGTACGGCACCAGGCGCCGGTCGGTCGCCGCCAGCCCGGCCGTCACCCCCGACACCGTCCCCGCCAACCCGCCGAACACTATCGCCGAACGTGGGTTGTCCAGCGCCAGCAGGCGCGCCGATACCGGGGTAAACACCATCACCAGGATCGCCTTGATCAGCCCGGTGGCAATCGACAGCGCCATCACGTCCGAGCTGGCCCCCAGCGCCGCACCGGTCACCGGCCCGACGATATAGGTCACCGCACCCGCACCGATGGTGGTCATGCTTACCGCATCACGGTAACCGAATGCGTAGGCCACCGCAGCGCCGACAATGAACGGCAGCACCGTGCCGAGCAGCAGCGCCACCGCGCCGATCATCCCGGCCCTGCGCGCCTCGGTGGCCTGCACCTCGAAGGCCGTGGCGACAATGGCGAAGTCGCGCAGCATTGCCCCGCCCATCAGGCCGATGCCGGAGAACAGCGCCATGTCGGCCAGGCCTTTCTGGCCACCGGTTATGGTGCCGCCGACCCAGGCCAGCACCAGGCCGATGACGATGGCGATGGCCGAGCCGTGCACGCGGCCGAAGGTCAGGTACTTCGACAGCACCACCGACAACCACATGATCGCGCCCACCACCGCAAAGGCAGTGATCAAACCGTTATGTTCCAGGGCATTGTCAATGATCGGCCACATGATCAACGCCCTCCTGCAGGGGCAGCCTGCACATTGCTTTCGGGGCCGGCCTCCACTGCCGGCAGGGGTTCGCCGCGGTGGCTGCGGCTGATCAGGGCAATGGTCGCACCGCACACCAGTACCGCACCCACTGCCGCCAGCAACGCCACCGGCCCGCCGTGCAGGGCGGTGACCACGTTCTGCTGGGCAGCCATGGCCACCACCACCGGGATGTACATGGCGCCCCAGAAGCCCACGCCGAATTCGCATTCCTTGCTCATGCCGCCGTTGCGGTGCATGTACAGGCGTGCGCAGATCAGCAGGATCATGGCGATGCCGACCCCGCCCACATTGGATTTGACGCCCAGCAGCACGCCCAGGAAGTCGCCGACGATGACGCCGGCAAGCGTGCAGACCGCCAGCAGTGCCACACCATAGATGATCATTGTTGTTGTCCTCAGGTAGTGTCGAAGTTGCTTGTTGTTGTTCTTCGTAAACACACTTTTGTGCGGCTTTCGCAGTCATTGTGGGAGCGGGCGTGCCCGCGAACACGGGCGAAGCCCGTGCCATTCACCGAGGTGCCTGCTTCGCGGGCACGCCCGCTCCCACAGGGATCGCCATCCGCCGCGGTGCCGCTGTCATCGTTCGTTGGCCACCTCCTGGCGCAGCAGCGCATCCAGGGTGTCCCGGCGGGTGCCTTCAACAGCAACCACCCTGCCCTGTTCGAACACCGGCCGGGCCAGCCCGCCGAGCACGTTGCCGGGCGGCAGCTCCAGGTGCAGGCGCACGCCACGCTCATAGGCGTTGCGCAACGTAGCACGCCAGTCGACCACCCGCGCCATGTTGCCGGCCAGGTCGTCGCGCAGACGCTGTGGGTCGAATATCGGCCGTGCACTGCTGCCGCTGAGGTAGGTGATACGCGGTCGCTGCAGCTCGACCGTGGCGAACGCACTGGCCAGTTCGGCCGCCGGGCCATCCAGCAACGGGCAATGCGACGGCACGCTGACCGCCAGGCGCCGGGCCACGCCCTGGCCCAGGCGGCGTGCCTTGGCGGCAACCGCAGCCATCGCGCCATCGCTACCGGCGATGACGATCTGGTTGTCGCTGTTGAGGTTGGCGACATACACCTCGCCGCCCGTATCGCTCAACAAGCGTTCGACACAGGCCAGGTCCAGGCCGCTGAGTGCGGTCATGCCGTAGCCTTGCGGATAGGCGCGCTGCATCAGTTCGCCACGCAGCGCAACCAGGCGCACGGCATCGGCAAAGCCCAGGGCGCCCGCCGTGACCGCCGCCGGGTAGGCGCCAATCGACAAGCCCGCCACGTAATCCGGCGCGGGGCTGCGCTGCATCAGCCAGCGCGCCCAGGCCACGCCAGCCAGCAGCAGGCACAGCTGCACGGCACGGGTCGTCTGCAGGGCCTGCTGGCTGTCCAGCGCCAGGGCCTGCTGGCCGAGGGTGTCACTGGCCTCTTCCAGCAATTGCCCGGCACCCTCAGGCAGGCGCTGCAGCATGCCCACCTGCTGGGCGCCCTGGCCGGGGAAGGCGAACAGGCTGCTCATGCTGCACGCTCCATCGCTGCCCATGGGTCGCTGACCAGGCGTGGGCCATGGGCCGACTTGAGCAGCACGCGGCGGGCGAAGCCGGCCCACTCACGCAGGGCGACAGCACCCGCCGGGGTTTCCAGCTGCAGGTCGATACGACAAGGCGCGCAATCGAGGATATCCAGCAGCTCACGCGCCTGCGCCCGGGCCAGCGGTTGTGGCGTGCGCAGCAGCAAGTCCAGGTCGCTGTCGGCGTGTATTACCTCCATACCGGTGGCGATCTGGTACCCCACCCCACCTGTCGGCCCCCAGGCCAAGCCGCTGGCATCCAGTACCGGGGCGACCGAGGCCAGGGCCTGCAATGCAGGCCAAGGGCTTTCAGCTTGCCAGCGCAGCGCTTCGGGGCCTTGCTGACACTGGATATCGGCCAGCCGCATCAGTACACCCGACCGCTGCGCCCTGCCCTGGCCACGCAACCCCACCGCCACCCAGCCGTCCGCACAGGTGGCACGGCGCACCACCACCGGCTGGCCGCTCAGCAGCACCTCCTGCGCCCAACGCGGCGCATCAGCAGGCAGGCCCGATACGGGCATGCCCCAGAGCAGGTCGTGCGGCCTTGGCGCGTTCATCTCAAGCGCCCTGCCACTGGCGGCGCAGCTGTTCGCGCACCTGGCGCGAGGCGCTGCGGTTTTCGCCCGCCAGCCGCGACGACAGGTCGCTCGAGCTGCCGATGTCGCGCACTGCATCTGCCAGGCAGGCACGTACCTGGGCGATGTCGGCACTGCTCGGAATCTCGGCGCTGCCCACCGTCAGCCGGCGCCACAGCAGGCCCAGCGAGGCGTAGCTGGCCAGGTCGTAGGCCATTGGCGGCACCTCGGCGGCCAGGGCTTCCAGTTGCTCGACGCTGCGCAGGGTGATGCGCGCCGCCGCCGCCTTGCCCATGGCGTGCACCATGACCCCGGCATCGTCCAGGGCGATCAGGCGCTGGGCCTGGTAACCGTGGGCCAGGAAGGCACCAGACATGGCCTTGCCGACCAGCAGGCCGATCACCGGGTGCCCGGCCAGCCGCGCCTGGGCATAGGCCTGCACCGCAGCGGCCAAAGCCTGGTGAATACCCAACGCCTCCTCACGGCGGCCATAGGCCTGGCTGGGCACGTCGATCACCGCGACGATGGCGCGCTTCTGGCCATGGCGGTCAGCCTCGACCGCTTCGCTCACGGCCTTGGCCAGGCCCCAGCCTTCCAGCAGGCCGACTTCGCCCGAGCGCGCCCGGGGGAACGGGTTGTCAGCGTCCGGCACCACGGCGATGAAACGCGCCAGGCGGTTGTCCAGTTCGCCGTCGATTACCCGCAACGACGCGGGGTAGCCGGGCAAGGCTTGCCCGCCGGCCAGGCCCGGCAGCCAGTTCAAGGAACGGTTCATTTGGCTTCTCCTTGGTAAAGGTCACGCACGCCAGCGGCATCCAGTTGCGGGCAGCCATCGCCCAGTAGTGCCAGGCGTTCGAGGAACCAGGCGTGTTGACCGGCGCGATCCCTTGAAGGCTCGTCGAGCAATTGCAGCAAGCGTTCGCGCAGCGCCTCGATGTCATCGGCCACATAGGCATCGACCAGGCCGCTGGCGTGGCGCTGCTCGCCGCCGGTCAAGCTCCAGATGAAGGGGCGGTCCTTGGCGTCGTATTCACCGATGCCCGCTTCCTGCTCGATCACCTGCGGGCCGTTGAGGCCCAGGCGGGCTTCGCGGGTGACCAGCAAGTGGCTGCACAGGCCGGCGGCGATGGACATGCCGCCGAAACAGCCGACCGAACCTGCGACCAGGCCAACCACCGGCTGCCAGGCGCGCAGCTCGACAATCGCCGCCTGTATTTCGGCAATCGCCGCCAGGCCCAGGTTGGCTTCCTGAAGGCGTACACCGCCGGTTTCCAGCAGCAGCACGGCGCAGGTGGGGATGCCCTTGCGGTTGTCTTCGATGGCCAGCTCCAGCGCACCGGCGATCTTGGCCCCCCCCACCTCGCCCATGCTGCCGCCCTGGAAGCCGCCTTCGATGGCGGCAACCACAGCGTTGCGCCCGTTCAGCAGGCCCTTGGCGATGACCACGCCATCATCGGCCTGGGGCACGATGCCCTGGCGCGGCAGCCAGGGTGACATAAGCCGGTCGAACGGGCCCAGCAGCTCACGGAAGCTGCCCGGGTCGAGCACGGCGCGGGCGCGTTGACGGGCGCCCAGTTCGACAAAGCTGCGGCTGTGCAGCAGGCGTGCGATATCAGTCATGGGCGATCTCCTCGAAGCCTTGCTCCAGGCGCAGGCGCACCACGCCTGGGGTGGCGCCGAAATCATGGATGTCGATGTTCACGGCCGGCCAGGTGCGGCCCTCGAACAGGCGCTGGAACAGCTGCGCCCAGCGGGCAGCGCTGCCGTTGACCGAAGTCACCACCTGGATTTGCAGGCTGCCGGCGGTGCCGGGTTCGATCAGCACTTCAAGGTCGCCGGAGCTGACGCAGCCCACCAGCGTGCGGCCACGCCCAGGGGCGGCGGCGGGGAATTGAAAGGTCAGGGTTTCCATGTCACAGGCTCCCGGCTTTGTCGAGGAACAGGCAGGCGGCCAGCAGATCGGCGGCGCCGCCCGGTGAGGCATTCAGGTGCAGCAGGTGCTGGTCCAGCCGGCGCAGCTGTCGGCGCCCGGCCAGCGTGGCGCTGCCGCCTTCGCTCAGCACGGTACGGGCGCCGTGCTGGACGGCAGCCAGCCCGGTCGGGCCGCTGCGCCAGAGCACGCAGGTATCGTTGAGCACGGCCATGATCGCCAGCAGCGCGTCCAGCCGGGCGTGCGGCTCGCTGGCACCGGCGGCGCGGCTGCGCTGCAGTTGCGGCAGGCCGTGACCGATAACCGCCGGGAAACCTTGTTGCGCCTGTTCGCGGGCGCCGCCAGTGCCATAGCGGCAACGTACCTGCAGGCCATGGCTGTCTTGGGTGGTCATGGCGGGGTCGTCGAACAGTGCGATGCGACCGGCACGGGCAGCCAGGGTGTTGGCATCGGCCTGGGTGTCGAGGGCCTTGGATGCTACCAGCAGGCCGAGGGCCCAGATTGCGCCGCGGTGGGTGTTGACCCCACCGGTCGCGGCCAGCATCGCCGCCTCGCCTTCGCGGCCGAGCTGGCCCAGGGTGGCGCGCAGGGGCTGGCCGAGGGTGCCGATGGCCTGGGCGGCTTCGGCCATGTTGCGCAGGCATGGCCACAGGGCCAGGGCCGAGGCATGCATCAGGGCCAGGGTCATGTCGTGGTGGGCGCCGTTGCCACGGCGGTCGACCAGGCCGGGTTTGGGGGACAGGTCGGCTTCGTCGATCAGGGCTTCCACGGCCAGGTCGGCCAGGTGGTCGGCCAGGGGTAATTTGGTTGCCTGTGCCGGCCTCTTCGCGGGCATGCCCGCTCCCACAGGGACCGCGCTATCTTCAAGTGCATCACTTTCCCTGTGGGAGCGAGCATGCTCGCGAAGAAGCCCACGCGGTTGCAAGTCGAGTGCTTTCATCACCAGCTCCTGAACCGTGCAGGCGGGTTGTAGAGGCCGCCGGACCATTCGACCAGATCGGCGATGCTGCGCGCGGCCAGCAGCTCGCGGCTGGCGTCGGTGCGGCGGATACCGAGGTCTTCGGGCAAGGCGACCAGGCCTTGCTGGCGCAGGCGCTGAGTGTCCTTGGGGTCGTGTCGCAGGCCGATGGCGGTAACCCCGGCCACGGCGGCGATCATCTGCTGGCGCTCTTCCAGGCTGCGGGCCTTGTACAGGTAGGCAATGCCCTCCTCGGTCAGCAGGTGGGTGACGTCGTCGCCATAGATCATCACTGGCGCCAGCGGCATGCCGGCTTTCCTGGCCACTTCCACGGCATCGAGGGTTTCCACGAAGGTGGGCTTGCCGCCTTCCTGGTAGGTCTCGACCATCTGCACCACCAGCTTGCGACCGCGTTCGAGCATGGTTTCCGGCACGGTCATGTCGAGCCAGGCCGGGGTCGCATGGCGCCGGCCACGGGGGTCGTGGCCCATGTTCGGGGCACCGCCGAAGCCGGCCAGGCGGCCGCGGGTCACGGTCGAGGAATGGCCATCGCCATCCACCTGCAGGGTGGCGCCAATGAACAGGTCGACAGCGTATTGCCCGGCCAGCTGGCACATCATGCGGTTGGAACGCAGCGAACCATCACGGCCGGTGAAGAACACGTCCGGGCGCTGGGCGATGTAGTCCTCCATGCCCAGCTCGGTGCCGAAGCAGTGCACGCTTTCCACCCAGCCGGTCTCGATGGCCGGGATCAGCGTCGGGTGCGGGTTGAGTGTCCAGTTGCGGCAGATCTTGCCCTTCAGGCCCAGGGACTCGCCATAGGTGGGCAGGATCAGTTCGATGGCGGCGGTGTTGAAGCCAATGCCATGGTTCAGCGACTGCACCTGGTGTTTCTCGTAGATGCCGCGAATGGCCATCATCGCCATCAGCACGTGCACCGGCTTGATATGGCGCGGGTCGCGGGTGAACAGCGGCTCTATATAGAAAGGCTGGTCGGCAACCACCACGAAATCGACCCAGGATGCCGGGATATCGACCCGTGGCAGGTCATCCACGCGGTCCACCAGCTGGTTGACCTGGGCAATGACGATGCCGTCGCTGAACGCGGCCGGCTCCACCAGTGCCGGGGTGTCTTCGGTACTGGGGCCGGTGAACAGGTTGCCATCGCGGTCGGCCATGAAACCAGCCACCAGGGTGACGTTGGGGATCAGGTCGACCAGCAGCCGCGAGTACAGCTCGATATAAGTGTGGATGGCACCGACTTCGAGCAGGCCGTCTTCCAGCAGCTGTCCAATGCGCAGGCTCTGCGGGCCGGCGAAGGAGAAGTCGAGCTTGCGGGCGATGCCACGTTCGAACAGGTCCAGGTGCTCGGCGCGGCTGACGCTGGGCATGATCATGTGCAGGTCGTGCAGGCGCCCAGGGTCGACCTTGGCCAGCGCACGCGAGAGGAAGTCGGCCTGCTTCTGGTTGTTGCCTTCGAGCACTACCCGGTCGCCGGGAGCCAGCAGCAGCTCCAAGGCTTCGACGATACGCTCGGTGGGCAGCACCACGCCGTCGGCGAGGTGGCGGACCCGGTCAAGGCGGCGCTGCTTTTCGGCGCGCCGCCGCGACCATTGCGGCGGTGGATTCTTGGTTGTTGTCATGGTGACTCCACGGGTTCGCTGTCGTGGGGGTCACCTTAGGGCTGGGGTGGTTGCGCATCAATCAAGCTCAGGCACTGATCGTTACGGCCAGGGTAACGATTTAGCATATGCGCTGTCGCTCATGGCCCTATCGCAGGCAAGCCAGCTCCCACAGGTACAGCGCAGGCCTTGAAAGTTGTGCGGTACCTGTGGGAGCTGGCTTGCCGGCGATAGGGCCAGCCCGGCCAACCTGAAACCTTGCTAGAGTGGCGTTATCGCCACACAAGACAAAAATGCAGAATCCCCCTGCAGATTTGTCGATTGTGCAAGGCAAATTCGCATGACAGGATCCTGCGATCCTCCAGCGAACTCCAGACTTCACTTGGAAAATCAATAACAAAGCAGGGAGAACGCAATGACTGCGCACGCTCATACCTCGGCAACCGACCATGTGCTGGCCGAGGTCCGCAACCAGATCGGCCATCTGACCCTGAACCGCCCCGCCGGCCTCAATGCCCTGACCCTGGACATGGTCCGCAGCCTGCGCCAGCACCTCGACTTGTGGGCCGAAGACCCGCACGTGCACGCCGTGGTACTGCGTGGCGAGGGCCCCAAGGGTTTCTGCGCCGGTGGCGATATCCGCTCGCTGCACGACAGCTTCAAGGCCGGCGAAACGCTGCATGAAACGTTCTTCGTCGAGGAATACGCCCTTGACCTGGCCATTCACCGTTACCGCAAGCCGGTGCTGGTGCTGATGGACGGCTTCACCCTCGGTGGCGGCATGGGCCTGGCCCAGGGCTGCGACCTGCGCGTGGTCACCGAGCGCAGCCGCCTGGGCATGCCCGAAGTGGCAATCGGCTACTTCCCGGATGTAGGTGGCAGCTACTTCCTGTCGCGTATCCCTGGCGAGCTGGGCACCTACCTGGGCGTCAGTGGCAGCCAGATCCAGGCAGCCGATGCGCTGTACTGCGGCCTGGCCGACTGGTACTTGGCCAGCGACCAGCTGGCAGCCCTCGACGAGGGCCTGGACCAGCTGCACTTCGGCGACAACCCACTCAAGGACCTGCAGAACCTGCTGGCCAGGCTCGGCACCCAGGTGCTCGACGATGCGCCGCTGGAAAAACTGCGCCCGGTCATCGACCACTTCTTCGCCCTGCCCGACGTGCCTGCCATCGTCGAGCAACTGCGTGCGGTGAGCATTGGCGACAGCCACGCCTGGGCCGTGGCCACCGCCGACCAGCTGGAAAGCCGCTCGCCGCTGGCCATGGCGGTTACTCTGGAGATGCTGCGCCGGGGTCGCCACCTGAGCCTTGACGACTGCTTTGCCATGGAGCTGCACCTGGACCGCCAGTGGTTCCAGCACGGCGACATCATCGAAGGCGTGCGCGCGCTGATCATCGACAAGGACAAGCAGCCACGCTGGAACCCGCCGACCCTGGCCGCACTGCAACGCCAGCGGGTCGACCAATTCTTCGAAGGCCTGTGAGCCCGGGAGTACACAGATGCAAGACCTGGAACTGAGCGAAGAACAGATCATGATCCGCGACATGGCCCGGGACTTTGCCCGTGGCGAGATCGCCCCGCATGCCCAGGCCTGGGAAAAGGCCGGCTGGATCGACGATGGCGTGGTGCGCAAGATGGGCGAACTGGGCCTGCTGGGCATGGTGGTGCCGGAAGACTTTGGCGGCAGCTACACCGACTATGTCGCCTACGCCCTGGCGGTGGAAGAGATCGCCGCCGGCTGCGGTGCCACCGGAGCGATGATGAGCATCCACAACTCGGTGGGCTGCGGCCCGCTGCTGGCCTACGGCACGGCCGAACAGCAACAGCAGTGGCTGCCACGCCTGGCCACCGGCGAGGTGATCGGCTGCTTCTGCCTGACCGAGCCACAGGCCGGTTCCGAGGCGCACAACCTGCGTACCCGCGCCGAGCTGGTGGATGGCCAGTGGGTGATCAACGGCGCCAAGCAGTTTGTCAGCAACGCCCGCCGCGCCGGGTTGGCCATCGTCTTCGCGGTGACCGACCCGGAGTTGGGCAAAAAGGGCCTGTCGGCGTTCCTGGTGCCCACTGACAACCCGGGCTTCAAGGTCGATCGCAGCGAGCACAAGATGGGCATCCGCGCCTCCGACACCTGCGCGGTCACCTTCGACAACTGCCGCATCCCTGCCGCCAACATCCTCGGTGAGCGTGGCAAGGGCCTGGCCATCGCCCTGTCCAACCTCGAGGGCGGCCGTATCGGCATTGCTGCCCAGGCACTGGGCATTGCCCGCGCCGCGTTCGAGGCGGCGTTGGTCTACTCGCGTGATCGGGTGCAGTTCGGCAAGCCGATCAACGAACACCAGAGCATCGCCAACCTGCTGGCCGACATGCAGGTGCAGGTGAATGCCGCGCGCTTGCTGATCCTGCATGCCGCGCGCCTGCGCAGCGCCGGCAAGCCGTGCCTGTCGGAGGCCTCGCAGGCCAAGCTGTTCGCTTCGGAAATGGCCGAGCGGGTGTGCTCGATGGCGATCCAGGTGCATGGCGGGTATGGCTACCTGGAGGATTATCCGGTGGAGCGCTACTACCGCGATGCGCGGATCACGCAGATCTATGAAGGGTCTAGCGAGATCCAGCGGATGCTGATTGCGCGGGAGTTGAAGCACTACCCGCTTTAAAACCTTGCGCGATCCCTGCAGGAGCGGCCTTGTGTCGCGATAGGGCCGCATGGCGGCCCCAGCAATTTGTGCATCGAAGCTGACATCCTGGGGCCGCTTTGCGGCCCTTTCGCGACACAAGGCCGCTCCTACAAGGGCCAGCGTTAACCGCCCCGCACTCGTCTATCGCCAATAGCGCGAATCATCCACCACCTTGGCATGCCCCTCGAACAGCGCCGGCAGTTGCTCCTTGAGGTAGTCGATCCAGGTGCGCACCTTGGCATCCAGATAATGCCGTGACGGGTAGATCGCATACAGCGCGCTCTCGCGCAGGCGATACGGCGCCAGCAACCGGCACAACCGCCCCTGCTCGATCGCCTGGCTGGCGGTGTAGAACGGCAGCAGGCCAATGCCCATGCCCAGCTCGCTGGCCACCAGCATGGCGTCGGCGACGTTGGTGGAAAAACTGTCGCTCGGTGCGATCACGCACTGGTCAACCCCTTGCGGGAACACCCAGTCACCTTCGTACATCGGATAAGCCATGCGCAGGCAACGGTGCTGGTGCAGGTCTTCCGGGCGCTCTGGCACGCCGTGGGCCACCAGGTAACTCGGCGCCGCGCAGGGGATGCTGAAAATGTTGCCCAGCGGCACGGCGATCAGCTGCGAATCCGGCAGCGCCCCGTCCACGGTAATCACCACGTCATGCCCTTCGGCCAGCGGGTCAGGGTTGCGCTGGGACAGGGTCAGCTCGATCACCACCTCCGGGCACAATGCGTTGTAGCCGGCCACCAGCGGCATCAGTAACAGGCCCAGGCCGTGCGGGCAATGCAAACGCAGGTGGCCGCGGGGCGTGAGGTGCGCGCCACGGGCTTCGCCCACCGCCTCTTCGGTCAGCAACATGATCTGCCGCGAGCGCTCGAGAAACCGCTCGCCCGCCTCGCTCATGCGCAAACGCCGCGTGGTGCGGTGCAGCAGACGGGTCTGCAGCTGGTTTTCCAGCTCGGCAACGATGCGCGAAACCTGCGCCGCGGAAATGTCCAGGGCATTGGCGGCCGCAGCGAAGCTGCCACATTCCACCACACGGGCGAAGGTACGCATGGCATGCAGCATGTCCATGAAGGTGTGCTCCTTGTTCGGTCTTATTCTTGCGTTACAGGCAGGAATCTATCACGGGTTAGCCCATTTATTGTGGATGACCAATGAATGGATCATTAGCCATACATTGAAAAAAGGAGCCTGCCATGAAACGTTCGATCGCTGTCCTTGCCGTTGCCGCTACTCTCGCCTCGTTCGGTGCCCTTGCCGACACCGGCAGCAACCAGCCGGTCAGCAGCAGCAACTACGAATACGGCATGCCGCTGGACGTGGCCAAGGTCATCTCCATCACCCCGGCCAGCAACGCCGCCGACTGCCAGGTTGGCACCGCGCACATGGTGTATGTCGACCATCAGGGCCAGAAGCGCGAAATCGACTACCGGGAAATGGGCAACTGCTCGCAGCAGTGAGTCAGGCCAGCACCTCGGTGATCCAGCCGACCTGTTGCCTGAAGTCGTCGATTTTCGCCTGAGGCACCGCACCGCGGGCCCGCTCGAAGTTGGCCAGGGTCTGCTGCTTCTGCCGCAGCATGCGCCGCCACTTGACCAGGAACGCCTCGCTTTTCTCCTGCACCAGCACCGGGCCGAAGTACAGCTGTTCAGCGGTGTACACCGCCCCGCCCGGCTCGGCGACGATGATCTCGTAGTCGAAGCGGTTTTCCCGCAGCAGCTCTTCGCTGACGATCCGGTAACCATTGCCCACCAGCCACTGGCGCAGTTCGCGCTCGGCGCCATTGGGCTGCAGCACCAGGCGGGTGACGCCAGCCAGGCGCTGTTTGCCGGCCTCGAGGATTTCGCACATGGTGTCGCCACCCATGCCGCAGATACTGATCACCGTGATGCGGTCTTCCGCCTCGACCGCTGCCAGGCCATCGGCCAGGCGCACGCTGACCCGCCCTTCCAGGCCGTTCCTGCGCACGTTGCGCTGGGCCGAAGCAAACGGCGTCTGCGCCACTTCGCCCGCTACCGCCGCGTCCAGCACGCCGCGCAGCATCAAGGCCACCGGCAGGTAGCCATGGTCCGAGCCGATGTCGGCCAGGCGCGCGCCTTGCGGTACTTGTGCAGCCACGCGCTCCAGGCGCCTGGACAATGTCTGTTCGTTCAACGTAAACCCCTGCTTTGCAATCGGCCGCGATTCTGACGGCGAACGCCGCGCATTTCAAACACCGGGGTGCCCTCGACCGTGCCGGCGCGCTCGCGTAGGCTTGCCGCTTTCCTTCCGTAGCAAGGCAAGACACCCCATGGCACAAGCAGACATCATCTACACCCCGGACCCGGACGCCGAGTCGATTTCCTCCGACGTTGCCGAATACAACGGCGTGCTGGTCACCACGCAGATCCCGACCCACGCCGATGGCAGCCTGGAACTGGGCGGCATCGTCGAGCAGAGCGAGTGCACCCTGCAGGCGCTGAAAGTGGCGCTGGAGAAGGCCGGCAGCGGCATGGACCGCGTGCTGCACCTGACCATCTACCTCACCGACATGGCCGACCGCGCGGCATTCAACGAGGTGTACCAGCGCTTCTTCAGCAAGCCCTGGCCGGTACGCGCCGCCGTGGGCGTGGCTGCACTGGCGTTCGAAGGCATGCGCGTGGAAGTGACCGCAATGGCCGCCAAGCGCTGATTCACCTTCAAGGGCCCTATCGCCGGCAAGCCAGCTCCCACCTCGACCGCGCTGCCCTCAAGCCTGTGCAGTACCTGTGGGAGCTGGCTTGCCGGCGATAGGGCCGGTGCAGGCAGTACACCTCTCGGCACCCCGATGATGCCGCCAGCCCGTTTCGCCGCTACAATGCCCGCCTAAACCGTGACAGCCCGAACCTATAACGACATGTCCCTTCCAAAGAATCACCTGGAACTGCTCAGCCCTGCCCGTGACGTGGCCATCGCCCGCGAAGCGATCCTGCACGGTGCCGACGCCATCTACATCGGTGGCCCGAGCTTCGGCGCGCGCCATAACGCCTGCAACGAAGTCAGCGATATCGCCGAACTGGTCGAGTTCGCCCATCGCTACCATGCACGCGTGTTCACCACCATCAACACCATCCTCCACGACAACGAGCTGGAGCCCGCGCGCAAGCTGATCCACCAGCTGTACGACGCCGGTGTCGACGCGCTGATCGTGCAGGACCTGGGGGTGATGGAGCTGGATATCCCGCCGATCGAGCTGCACGCCAGCACCCAGACCGACATCCGCACCCTGGAACGGGCCAGGTTCCTCGACCAGGCCGGCTTCTCCCAGCTGGTGCTGGCGCGTGAGCTGAACCTGCAGCAGATCCGCGCCATCGCCGCCGAAACCGACGCCGCCATCGAGTTCTTCATCCACGGTGCGCTGTGCGTGGCCTTCTCCGGCCAGTGCAACATCTCCCATGCGCAGACCGGCCGCAGCGCCAACCGCGGCGACTGCTCGCAAGCCTGCCGCCTGCCCTACACCCTGAAGGATGACCAGGGCCGCGTGGTCGCGTTCGAGAAGCACCTGCTGTCGATGAAGGACAACAACCAGACCGCCAACCTGGCTGACCTGGTCGATGCCGGCGTGCGCTCGTTCAAGATCGAAGGCCGCTACAAGGATGTGGCCTATGTGAAGAACATCACCGCCCACTACCGCAAGGAGCTCGACGCCATCCTCGAAGGCCGCCCGGAGCTGGCCCGCGCCTCCAGCGGCCGCACCGAGCACTTCTTCGTGCCCGACCCGGACAAGACCTTCCATCGCGGCAGCACCGACTACTTCGTCACCGACCGCAAGGTCGACATCGGCGCCTTCGACTCGCCAACCTTCACCGGCCTGCCGGTGGGTGTGGTGGAAAAGGTCGGCAAGCGTGACCTGCAGGTGGTCACCGAGGTGCCGCTGACCAACGGCGACGGCCTCAATGTGCTGGTCAAGCGCGAAGTGGTGGGCTTCCGCGCCAACATCGCCGAACCGCGTGGCGAGTTCGAGGAAGACGGCGAGAGGCGCTACCGCTACCGCGTCGAGCCCAACGAAATGCCCGAAGGCCTGCACAAGCTGCGGCCCAACCACCCGCTGTCGCGCAACCTCGACCACAACTGGCAGCAAGCCCTGCAACGCACCTCGGCCGAGCGCCGCGTCGGCGTGCAATGGCACGCGGTACTGCGCGAACAACGCCTGGCGTTGACCGTCACCAGCGAGGAAGGCGTGAGCGCGCAAGTGGCACTGGACGGCCCGTTCGGCCCGGCCAACAAGCCGCAGCAGGCGCTGGACCAGCTGCACGACCTGCTCGGCCAGCTGGGTACCACCATGTACCACGCCGACAGCATCGAGCTGGACGCCCCGCAGGCGTACTTCGTCCCCAACTCGCAGCTCAAGGCCCTGCGCCGCGAAGCCATCGAGGCGCTGACTGCAGCACGGGTGCAGGCGCACCCGCGTGGCGGGCGCAAGGCCGAGACCACGCCACCGCCGGTTTACCCCGAGTCGCACCTGTCGTTCCTGGCCAACGTGTACAACCAGAAGGCCCGCGACTTCTACCACCGCCACGGCGTGCAACTGATCGACGCGGCCTACGAGGCTCATGAAGAGCACGGCGAAGTGCCGGTGATGATCACCAAGCACTGCCTGCGCTTCTCCTTCAACCTGTGCCCCAAGCAGGCCAAGGGCGTGACCGGCGTGCGCACCAAGGTAGCGCCGATGCAGCTGATCCAGGGTGATGAAGTGCTGACCCTGAAGTTCGACTGCAAGCCGTGCGAAATGCACGTGATCGGCAAGATGAAAAGCCACATCATCGACCTGCCGACCCCGGGCAGCGCGGTTGCGCAGGTGGTTGGGCATATCAGCCCGGAAGACCTGCTGAAGACCATTCCGCGCGGGCCGCATTGATTTAGCCTGCAAGGGCCCTTTCGCGGGCACGCCCGCTCCCACAGGGATCTCCACAGTCCTCCATGCCTGTGCAGTATCTGTGGGAGCGGGCATGCCCGCGAAGAGGCCCGCGACGACACAAAAAAGTCTCAAATGAGACCATCCCGCTTGATCCCCCTACCATTTCCTGCACAATGATTGGCATGCGAACCACGCGAGGCATGCCGATGCAACCCACCCCGCACGATGAACGCCTGCTCAAGGCCCTGGCCCACGCTATCGTGGTCCACCCCCGCGCCACCCTCAAGGAGCTGGCCGAAACCGCTGGCGTCAGCAAAGCCACCCTGCACCGTTTCTGCGGCACCCGCGACAACCTGGTGGCGATGCTCGAGAACCATGGTGAACAGGTGCTCAACCAGGTGATCGACAATGCCGCCTTGCACACGGCCGAACCCCTGGCCGCCGTGCGTCACCTGATTTCCGAGCACCTCAAGCACCGCGAGATGCTGGTGTTCCTGATGTTCCAGTACCGTCCCGACACCCTGCTGAACGACAACGAAGACCGCCGCTGGCTGGCCTACACCCAGGCGATGGATGCGTTTTTCCTGCGTGCGCAGCAGATGGGCGTGTTGCGCATCGACATCAGCGCGGCGGTGTTCACCGAGATGTTCATCACCCAGATCTACGGCATGGCCGATGCCGAACGGCGTGGGCGTGCGGCCAGCGCCAATTCGGCGCAGGCGCTGGAGCAACTGTTCCTGCAGGGGGCACTGGCCAAGGTCTGAGGGTGGGGCTACTGGCCTTATCGCCGGCAAGCCAGCTCCCACCTCGACCGCGCTGCCCTCAAGGCCTGTGCAGTACCTGTGGGAGCTGGCTTGCCGGCGATTAGGCCGGTAGCCCTTACACAAAAAAAGGCCCCTGGGCACAAGTCCCAGGGGCCAAAGCGGTTGGATCACCCAACCAAAGGAGCCTTTCTCAGCCGCGCGCCGGCCATCCGCCGCCCAGGGCGCGGAACAGGTCCACCAGCGCCAGCTGCCGCTGCGTACTTGCCTCGATGTACGCCGCTTCGTTCACAAAATCGCTACGCTGCGCATCCAGGTAGCGCAGGTGGCTGTCTATCCCGCCTTCATAACGCGCCTTGGCCAGGGCCACCGTTGCGCGGCTGGTATCGGCCAGGGCCCGACGGGCGATTTCCTCACGCCGCAAGGTATCGGTAGCCGCCAGGGCATCGGCCACCTCACGAAACGCCTGCTGGACCGTCCCTTCATAAGCCGCCACCGCCGAGTCCTTGCGCGCCTCGGCCAGGCTCAGCCCGGCCCGGTTGCGCCCGGCATCGAAGATTGGCAATGACAACTGCGGCATGAAGCTCCAGCTGCGCGAACCGCCATCGAACAGGCCGGATACCTGGGTACTCGACGTGCCAAAACTGCCGGTCAGGCTGATACGCGGGAAGAATGCCGCCCGCGCCGCGCCAATATCGGCATTGCGCGCCCGCAAGCGGTGCTCGGCGGCGAGGATGTCCGGGCGCCGTTCAAGCAGCGCCGACGGCGCGCCAGGGGCAATGTCCTGCAGCACGCTGGGCGCCGCCTGGCGTTCGGCCGGCAGGGCCTTGGTCGCCTCGCTGTTGCCCACCAGCAGCACCAGCGCGTTGTAGGCCTGGCGCTGTTGGCGCAGATTGTTCTCCAGCTCGGCACGCGACTGCTCGACCAGGCCGAGCGCCTCCTGATGGTCCAGCGCCGTGGCCGTACCGGCGGCGCGACGCTGGCCGATCAGGGCCAGCGAGTCCTCGCGGCTGGCCAGGGTCTGCCGGGTCAGGGCCAGGCGCCGCTCGCTGCCGTCCAGGCTCAGGTAGGCCTGGCTCACTTCGGCGATCAGGGCAATGCGCGCGGCGCGGCCAGCCTCTTCGGTGGCCAGGTACTGCTCCAGGGCCGCATCGCTCAGGCTCTTCACCCGGCCGAACAGGTCCACCTCGTACTCAGGCAATGACAGGCCGACCTGGTAGCTGCTGGCAACGCCTTCACGGCCATCGCCGGCCAGCTCGGCGGGCTGGTGCTGGCGGTTGGCGGAAGCCGCGGCGTTCAGCCCCGGCACGCGGTCGGCACGCTGGATGCGGTACTGTGCACGCGCCTGGTCGATGTCCAGCAGGGTCTGGCGCAGCGAGCGGTTGTTGTCCAGCGCCGTGCTCACCAACTGACGCAACACCGGGTCGACGATGAACGCCTGCCAGCCCAGCTGGTCCACCTGTTGCCCGTGGCTGGCGGCATCGTTCCACTGGCTGGCGACTGGCGCCTCGGGGCGCTGGTAGGTCGGCGCCAGGGAGCAGCCGCTGGTCAGCAACGCCAGGGCGAAGGGCACAAACAGATTACGCATGACCATCACTCCGGCACCTCGACGGCTTGGGCTTGTGGCGCTGGCTTGCGCTTGAGCAGCGACAGCACCCAGACAAAACAGATCGGTACGAACACCACGCCCAGCAAGGTGGCGCTGAGCATGCCGCCGATCACCCCGGTGCCGATCGCCCGCTGGCTGGCCGCACCGGCACCGCTGGCGATGGCCAGGGGCACCACGCCGAGGATGAACGCCATCGAGGTCATCACGATCGGCCGGAAGCGCAGGCGTGCGGCCTCGATGGCGGCGTCACGCAGGCTGTAACCCTTCTCCCACAGTTCCTTGGCGAACTCGACGATTAGGATGGCGTTCTTCGCCGCCAGGCCGATGATGGTGATCAGGCCAACCTTGAAGTACACGTCGTTGGGCATGCCGGTAACCATCACCGCCAGCACCGCACCCAGTGCGCCGATCGGCACGATGAGCATCACCGTCAGCGGGATCGCCCAGCTTTCGTACAACGCCACCAGCAGCAGGAACACCACCAGGATGGCCAGGGCGAACAGGCTGCCGGCCTGGCCGCTGGAGACCTTTTCCTGGTACGACAGGCCGGTCCAGGCGTAGCCGATCCCCGGCGGCAGCTCGCTGACCAGGCGCTCCATCTCGGCCATCGCCTGGCCAGTGCTGTAGCCAGGCGCGGCATCACCGGAAATACGGATCGACGGGTAGCCGTTGTAGCGCACGATCTGTACCGGCCCTTCCTCCCAGCGGGTGGTGACGAAGGCACTGAACGGCACCTGCTGGCCATCGGCATTCGGCGCGTACAGGCGCAGCACGCTTTCCGGGGTCATGCGCTCGCCCTGCTCGGCCTGCACCACCACCCGCTGTTGCCGGCCGGCGTTGGTGAAGTCGTTGATCACCGCCGAACCAAAGGCGGTGGCCAGGGTGTTGTTGATGGTCTCGAAGGTCACGCCCAGGGCGCGGGCCTTTTCCCGGTCGATGTCGACCCGTAGTTGCGGCGCCTCGGCCAGCCCTTCCATCATCGCGTAGAGGATGATCGGGTTGCCGTTGGCCTGGCCGAGGATCTGGTCGCGCGCTGCCAGCAAGGCTTCACGGCCCAGGCCGCCACGGTCGAGCAGGCGCAGGGCGAAACCACCGGCGTTGCCCAGGCCATCGATCGGTGGCGGGTTTACCGCCATGATCGCGCCATCGCCGTAGCCGGCGAACTGCGCGTTGATCGCCTGGGTTTCGGCATCCACCGATTGCTCGGCACCACGCACCGACCAGTCCTTGTAGGTAGGGAACGCCAGCGCGGCGTTCTCGCCCATGCCGGAGAAGCTGAAGCCACTGACCATGAACGCCGAGGCCAGGGCTTCACGCGACATCAGGAACTGCTCCAGGGCCTGCCCGGTAGCATCGGTACGCACACGGCTGGCGCCCGGCGGCAGCTGCACGTCGACAATGGCATAGCCCTGGTCTTCCACCGGCACGAATGATTCCGGCAAACGCAGGTAGAAGTAGCCCAGCATCGCCAGGATGCCGGCATAAACCAGCATGTAGCGTCCGGCACGGCGCACCAGGGCATTGTTCATTACCGAATAGCGCTCGGTCAGCCGTGCAAAGCCACGGTTGAAGGCGCCGAAGAAGCCGCGTTTTTCATGGTGCCCAGGGGCCACCGGCTTGAGCAGCGTGGCACACAGGGCCGGGGTGAAGGTAAGCGCGAGGAAGCCCGAGAACAGGATCGACACCGCCAGCGACAGGGAAAACTGCTGGTAGATCACCCCCACCGAACCCGACATGAACGCCAATGGCATGAACACCGCCGACAGCACCAGGGTGATGCCGATGATCGCGCCAGACACCTGGCCCATGGCCTTGACCGTGGCATCGGCCGGCGACAGGCCCTCCTCGGCCATGATCCGCTCGACGTTCTCCACCACCACGATGGCGTCGTCGACCAGGATGCCGATGGCCAGCACCATGCCGAACATGGTCATCATGTTCACCGAGAAGCCCATCAGCTTCATCACCATCAGCGTGCCCAGCAGGCACACCGGCACCACGATCGACGGAATCAGCGTGTAGCGGATGTTCTGCAGGAACAGGAACATCACCAGGAACACCAGCACCATGGCTTCGAGCAGGGTGTGGATGACCTTTTCGATGGCCACGTCGACGAAGCGCGAGGTGTCGTAGGGCACCGAGTACTCGACGCCTTCGGGGAAGAACTCGCTCAGCTCGGCCAGGCGCTGCTTGACCAGCTCGGCGGTTTTCAGCGCATTGGCGCCCGGTGCCAGCTGCACCGCACCGGCCACCGCAGGCTTGCCGTCCAGGCGCGAGGAGAAGTTGTAGCTTTCCATGCCCACTTCCAGGCGTGCGACATCGGCCAGGCGCACCAGCGAACCGTCCGGGTTGGCGCGCAGCACCACGCGGCCGAACGCCTGTGGGTCGTCCAAGGTGCCTTGCACCGCCAGGGTAGCGGTCAGCTCTTGCTGGCTGCTGCCAGGCGCACTGCCGAAGCTGCCAGCCGGCACCTGCACGTTCTGGCCACGGATGGCGTTGCTCACATCATCGATCGACAGCCCGTAGCCGACCAGCTTCTGTGGGTCTACCCACACACGCATGGCAGCTTCCGACGAGAAGAACTGCAACTTGCCCACGCCCGGTACCCGGCGCAGCTCGTTGTTGATATTGCGAGCGGCATAGTCGCCCAGCGCCGTGGTATCGGCCTGGCCGGCGCCGTCCTTGTAGCTGAGGGCATAGATGAGCAGGAAGCCGGCGCTGGTCTGCTCGACCTGGATACCCTGGGTAATCACCGCCTGCGGCATGCGCGCCTCGGCCTTTTTCAGGCGGTTCTGCACATCGACCTGGGCCAGCTCCGGGTTGGTGCCCGGTTCGAAGGTGACCACCACCTCGGCCATGCCGTTGGAGTTGTTGGTGGACTCGAAGTACAGCAGGTTCTTGGCGCCGTTGAGCGACTCTTCGATGATGCTGGTCACCGATTCCACCAGCACCTTGGCCGAAGCGCCCGGGTAGGTGGCGGTGATGGTGATCTGTGGCGGAGCCACGTTGGGGTACTGGGCCACCGGCAGCGCGGGAATTACCAGCAGGCCGGCCAGGGAAATGAACAACGCCACGACCCAGGCGAAGTTCGGCCGCTTGATGAAGAACTTGGACATCTCGTAACCCTCGCCTCAACGCGCCGCGGCTTGTTGCGCCGGGGCCGGTGCCACCGGCATGCCCGGGGCCAGGCCGGCAGGGCTGCCAACGATCACCTGGTCACCCGGGCGCAGGCCCTCGGTCACCTGCCAGCGGGCACCGTGCATGGCACCGGTGCGCACGCTGCGCGCCTCGGCAACCCCGCCAATGCCCACCAGCATCACCCGCGCTTCACCGTCGCTGCCGCGCTGGATGGCGCGCTGCGGGACGAGGATGGCTTGGTTGTCGGTGCCTTGCGGGGTGCGCACGCGCACGTACATGCCCGGCAGCAGGATGCCGTCGGCGTTGTCGAAGCGGCCGCGCAGGGTGACCTGGCCGGTACCGCGGTCGACCGCGACGTCGGTGAACATCAGCGCGCCCGGGCGCTCATAGTCGGTGCCTTCCACCCGGGCGGTCAGGGCCTGCTGGTCACCGGCCGCCAGCGCGCCGTCCTTCAGTGCCTGGCGCAGGCGCAAGGCATCGGCGGCGGACTGGGTGAAATCGACGTAGATCGGGTCGAGCTGCTGGATACGCGCCATCAGCGTGGCGTCACCCTGCCCTACCAGTGCACCTTCGGTGACCAGTGCGCGGCCGATGCGGCCAGAGATCGGCGCCTTGACCGTGGCATAGCCCAGGTTCAGGCGCGCGGTCTCGACATCGGCCTGGGCCGAACGCACCGCGGCCTGGCCGCTGCGCAGCTCGGCGCTGGCGGTGTCGAAATCCTGCTGGCTGACCGCCTCGATTTTCACCAAGGGTTCGTAGCGGCGCACCCGCGCCTGGACTTCGAGCATTACCGACCGGGCTTTGGCCAGGTCGGCTTCGGCGCGTGCCAGCGCGGCCTTGAATGGCGCAGGGTCGATCTGGAACAGCACATCGCCGGCCTTGACGTCGGCGCCCTCTTCAAAACGCTTGTGCAGGACGATGCCGGCCACCCGTGCGCGCACCTCGGCGACACGCATGGGTTCGACCCGGCCCGGCAGGGTTGCCGCCAGGGTCAGGGGTTCGCTGGCGACCGTCACGGTCTGCACCGGAAAGGCGCTTTGGGCCGCAGACGGCGGCGCTTCCGCTTCGCCGCAGCCGGCCAGCGCGACTGCTGCCGCCAGGCAGCTGGCCATTCCTATTGCACGCAAGTTGCTCATGATTCACCCGAGCTTTAGATGGAAAAACGGCCCGAATGATATTGGCGAAGGCAAAATGAGTCAATTTTGTCTCATTTGATACTTTGTTAATAATTGTGAAGCCTGTCCGTTGTAGGAGCGGCCTTGTGTCGCGATCGGCCGCGCAGCGGCCGCAATTCAGGCGCTGCCGTGTGTCAGGGAGATACGGGATGCAGGTTTGGCGGCCGCTGCGCGCCCGATCGCGACACAAGGCCGCTCCTACAGGGATCGCGCAGGGCCCAGGCTTGGCGCCCTGCCTGTAGAGGACCTTGAAGCCTGTACGGTCAGTGTGGGAGCGGGCAGGCCCGCGAACACCGGCGTAGCCGGTGCCATCCACCGCAGCGCCTGCTTCGCGGGTGAACCCGCTCCCACAGGGATCGCGCAAGGCCCCGGGGCTGGCGCCAGGCCTGTAGTGGCAATGGCCTGAATCAAAGACCTTGAAGCCTGCACGGTCAGTGTAGGAGCGGGCATGCCCGCGAACACCGGCGTAGCCGGTGCCATCCACCGCGGCGCCTACTTCGCGGGCATGCCCGCTCCCACAGGGATCGCGCAAGGTCCCGGGGCTGGCGCCATGCCTGTAGAGGCAATGGCCTGAATCAAAGACCTTGAAGCCTGCACGGTCAGTGTAGGAGCGGGCATGCCCGCGAACACCGGCGTAGCCGGTGCCATCCACCGCGGCGCCTACTTCGCGGGCATGCCCGCTCCCACAGGGATCGCGCAAGGTCCCGGGGCTGGCGCCATGCCTGTAGAGGCAATGGCCTGAATCAAAGACCTTGAAGCCTGCACGGTCAGTGTAGGAGCGGGCATGCCCGCGAACACCGGCGTAGCCGGTGCCATCCACCGCGGCGCCTGCTTCGCGGGCATGCCCGCTCCCACAGGAATCACGCCAGTACATGACCTTTGCGCTGCTGCTCAGCGAATCTGATGCTTGTGCAGCAACCGATAGAAAGTCGGCCGCGATATACCTAGCACCTTGGCCGCCACGCTCAGGTTGTCACTGTGCCGGCTGAGTACATCGCACAGCGCCTGGCGCTCGGCCCGGTGCTTGTACTCCTCCAGCGTACCCAGCGGTTGCTGCATCTGGTCAAGGGTCTGCAATCCCAGGTCCTGCGCCTCGATTTGCCGACCTTCGGCCAGCACCAACCCGCGCCGCACACGGTTGGCCAACTCGCGGACATTGCCCGGCCAGTCATGCCGGCCCATGGCCGCCAGGGCATGGTCGCTGAACGAACGCGGTCGACGCCCGGTTTCCAGGCTGTAGAAATGGGCAAAATGGCTGGCCAGCATCGACAGGTCGCCATGCCGGTCGCGCAAAGGCGCGGTCACAACCTGCAACACGTTAAGGCGGTAATACAGGTCTTCGCGAAAACGCCCTTGCTCGATGGCCCTTTCCAGGTCCACGTGGGTAGCCGCCAGCACCCGCACATCCACCGGGATCGGCTGGCTGCCCCCCACGCGTTCGATGTGCTTTTCTTGCAGAAAGCGCAACAAGTTGGCCTGCAACTCCAGCGGCAGGTCGCCAATTTCGTCGAGGAACAACGTACCACCATGGGCCGCTTCGATGCGCCCGGCCTTGCGCTGATGAGCACCGGTGAAGGCGCCCTTCTCATGGCCGAACAGTTCCGACTGGATCAGGTGCTCGGGGATCGCCCCGCAGTTGATGGCAATGAACGGCTGCTCGCTGCGTTGCGACTGACGGTGCAGGGTGCGGGCCACCAGTTCCTTGCCGGTACCGCTTTCACCGCGGATCAGCACCGGCGATTCAGTAGGCGCCAGCTTGCCCAGCAGCTTGCGCAACTCGCGGATCGGGCGGCTGTCACCGAGCAGCTCGTGGCTGGTTTCATCCACCCTCGCCAGCCCTTTGCCACGCAGGCGCGCCATGCCGAAGGCCCGGCCCAGGGTGACCTGCACGCGGGAAACGTCGAACGGCAAGGTGTGGAAGTCGAAGAACCATTCACAAACGAAATCGCCGACGGCCGGCATGCGCAGCTGTTCGGCGCTGAGCACGGCAATCCATTCGGTGTTGCTGCGCTTGATCAAGTCCTTGACCCCGTCCGGGCGCCTGAGGTGCGACGCCTGCAAGCGCAACAGGCCCACATCGCAAGGATGATCCAGGGCGGCACCTAGCATGCAACTGTCCACATCCCAGCCTGCGCTGCGCAATCCAGGCAACAAACGGTGGCAGTCATCGCAGGGGTCGACGATGAGCAAACGGCGTAGAACGGCAGGCTGCTGCATGACCGATCCTTGGCGCCAGTTTTCGGTTTTTTGAAATAAAACAGTAAGTTGTGGCGCCCGATTAACAGTAGCAACGAAGTTGACGGTTCCCAGTACCGTCTGTCTGCCGAATCATTTTTTTACAATCAGTGACGGGAATTTTCGCACTTTATCGACATCACATGGCGGCATGGGCAAGAACGGATTCGAACCTGGCAAATTTTTTTACAACCAATGTGTGACTCGCCCCCGGACAACGAGCATCAGTACACATAACCCCGCGCTGCACTTCGCGATAACCGAGGCGACTTTGAAGCAACGCGGACTTACCTGGATGTTTGGGACCATAGAGAGACCGAACCATGAATGCCCCGCTCCGTGTCAACGAAGCACTGCTGATTGCCGACCACGCCTTCGAACCTTTCCAGTGCGTAGCCTGGGATGCACCCAACGGTACTGGTGAACTGAGCCTGGCAGTGATCGACCGGACCAGCACCCGCATCGGCAGCAAGCAAGTGTCCTCGCGTATCTACTCCGACCCGGCCCAGTGGGCCAGCCTGATCGAGGAAGTGCGCGCCGAACTGTGCGAAAAAGGTTACGACCTGCAACCGTGGTCAATGCCGAAATAATATCGGCCGGCAAACCAAGTGCGTGCACCGCCACGCACTTGTACAACTTCCGGGTTGCTGTTCTGGCAACTTTTCTTATTGCGACATAGTGTCGCATCGATACTTTTTCAATCCACCAACCTGAACTGTTGCAGGTGCTGGTAATCAGCCTGAAGTTGTTGCGCCAGACGCTGCGCACGGCCCAGGCGCACCGGCGCCAGCTCCATGTCCACCAGCAAAGTGGCACACGGCATTGGCTGCACGGCATTCCAGTGCTGCAGACGACCATCGGTAAACACCAGGCAGCGCAATGCTTCTTCAGGGTGGGCCCGTTGCCGCGCCTGCAACCAGTGCCGAGCCTGTTCCAGTGCTGCGATCAACGGCGTGCCGCCACCGGCACCCAAGGCTTGCAGCCAGGGTTGCAAAGCGGCCGAGGCCTTCAGGCCGTGGCGCTGCCACTGCGGCGTGCGCCCGCTGGCGGTAAGCAGGGCCAGCCGGGCACGCTGGCGGTAGGCCTGGTCGAACAGCGCCGCCAGCAGCCCTTTGGTTTGTGCCAACGCCTGGTGGCGGCGGGTCGAGGCCGACGCATCGACGATTATCAGCCACAGTTCTGCGGGCCTGCTCTGGCGTTGTTGCCAGCACAGGTCCTGGCGCTGGCGTGGCCGGCCCTTGAGCAGGGTCGGCAGCCAGGCCACCCGACCGGCCGCGGCACTGTGCGCCCGGCCTCGGCTGGCACCGTACTGCTTGCCTGCGCCTGCTTTGGCATCCGCCCCTTTGGCAGGTGGCAGGGGGATGCTCAGGGCTTTTTTGCCCAGTTCGGCACCTCGCGGCGGGCGCCGCTGGCCACCGGCTGCGCCGCCATCGCGCCCCAGTCGCCCTGCCCGCCCTGTTCGCCAGGGTTGCCTGCGCCTTGCCGATCGGGTTGTTGCTCAGGCTGCTGCGGTGCCGCAGGGGGGGTGGCCTGGGGCGCAACGCGGCGGCGATGGCGCAAGGCGAACTCGGCCACTGCATCGACATCGGCCTCTTCGATGGCCTCGCCACCGCGCCAGGCACAGTGGGCGCGTGCGGCGCGCAGCCAGACCAGGTCGGCGCGCAGGCCGTCGACCCCGGCGGCGTAGCAGCGTTCGGTGATCCAGGCCAGGGCCTGGTCGTCCAGGGCAATGCCGGCCAGGGCCTGGCGCGCCGCCTGGCAGCGCTCGCGCAATTGCGCCTGGGCCTCGGCCCATTGCGCGCAGAAGGCCTGCGGGTCGCTGTCGAAGGCCAGGCGGCGGCGAATGATCTGCTGGCGCGCTTCAGGCTCGGGCAAGCCTTCCAGGGCCACGTTGAGGCCAAAGCGGTCGAGCAACTGCGGGCGCAGTTCGCCCTCCTCCGGGTTCATGGTGCCGATCAGTACGAAGCGGGCACTGTGCCGGTGCGAGATGCCGTCGCGCTCGATGCGGTTGGTGCCACTGGCCGCCACATCGAGCAGCAGGTCGACCAGGGTATCGGGCAGCAGGTTGACCTCATCGACATACAGCACGCCGCCATCGGCCTGGGCCAGCACCCCCGGGGAAAACTGCGCCTTGCCCTGCCCCAGCGCGGCATCCAGGTCGAGGGTGCCGACCAACCGTTCTTCGCTGGCGCCCAGTGGCAGGGTGACGAACGGGCCCTCGCCGAGCAGGTCGGCCAAGCCACGGGCAAGGGTGCTCTTGGCCATGCCACGCGGCCCCTCGATCAGCACGCCGCCGATCTTCGGGTCGATGGCGGTCAGGCACAGCGCCAGTTTCAGGTCGTCGGCACCGACCACGGCTGCCAGTGGAAATTGCACGGGTTCACTCATTTCAAGCCTGTTCCTCGCCGTCGAGCAGTTGTTCCTCGAGGGCTTCGCGGTAGTCGCCAGGCGCCTGCCACAGGCCGCGCTGCTGGGCCTCCAGCAAACGCTCGGTAAGGTCGCGCAGGGCCTCGGGGTTGTGCTCGCGCATGAAGTCGCGGGTCGCCGGGTCGAGCACGTAGGCATCGGCCAGCGCCTGGTAATGATGGTCGTCGATCAGCTGCGTGGTGGCGTCGAAGGCGAACAGGTTGTCGACCGTCGCCGCCATCTCGAAGGCGCCTTTGTAGCCATGGCGCTTGACCCCGTCGATCCACTTCGGGTTCAGCGCCCGGGCGCGGATGACCCGGTTCAGCTCTTCCTTGAGGGTGCGGATGCGCGGCCGGTCGGCCTGGCTGTGGTCGCCGTGGTAACTGGCCACTGCCGCACCGGACAAGGTTTCCGACGCCGCCAGCATGCCACCCTGGAACTGGTAGTAGTCGTTGGAATCGAGCAGGTCGTGTTCGTGGTTGTCCTGGTTCTGCAGCACCGCCTGCACCTTGGCCAGGCGCTGGGCGAACTGGGCGCGGGCCGGGGTACCGTCGTCGCTGGTGCCGTAGGCATAGCCGCCGTGGTTGAGGTAGACCTCGGCCAGGTCGTCGCGGCTGTGCCACAGGCGCCCGTCGATGGCGTTCTGCACCCCGGCGCCGTAGGCCCCGGGCTTGGCACCGAACACCCGCCAGCCAGCCTGGCGCGCGGCCTGCTCGGCGTCCACGCCCTGCGCCTGCAGCGCGGCACGCTCGCTACGCACGCGGGCGGCCAGGGGGTTGAGATCGTCGGGTTCGTCCAGCGCGGCCACCGCCTGCACTGCGGCATCGAACAGGCGGATGAGGTTGCCGAAGGCATCACGGAAAAAGCCGGAAACGCGCAAGGTCACGTCCACCCGCGGGCGGTCGAGCAGGCTGAGCGGCAGGATCTCGAAATCGTCGACCCGCTGGCTGCCGGTGGCCCACACCGGTCGCACGCCCATCAGCGCCATGGCCTGGGCGATGTCGTCGCCACCGGTACGCATGGTTGCCGTGCCCCACACCGAAAGGCCGAGTTGGCGCAGGTGATCGCCGTGGTCCTGCAGGTGGCGTTCGAGGATCAGGTTGGCCGAGGCGAAGCCCAGGCGCCAGGCGGTGGTGGTGGGCAGGTTGCGCACGTCCACGGTATAGAAGTTGCGACCGGTGGGCAGCACGTCCAGGCGCCCACGGCTGGGCGCGCCACTGGGGCCGGCGGGCACGAAACGCCCGGCCAGCGCCGCCAGCAGGCCATTCATTTCGGCGCTGCCGCAGGCGTCCAGGCTGGGTGCCACCGCTTCGCGCAGCGCCTGCACCACATCGTGCACCGGCTGCCATTCGCTCTGGGCTGGTAACTGTGCTGTTCCGCCCAGCGCCTGGTCGATTACCTGCAGCGCCAACACTTCGAGGCGTTCGCGGGTATCGCCACAGGTGCGCCAGGGTTCGCTGCTCATGGCCTGCAACTGCTCGGGGCGTGCGCCCTGCCACGGCTGCCCGAGCTCGCAATCGAGCGGGTCGAAACCCGGCACCAGCGCCTTGGCCAAAGCCCGCAGCAGGCTGGCATTGCCGCCGCGACCGTCGCCACGCTCGACCCGCAACAGCGCCAGCAGGGTATCCAGGCGCAGCCGGCCTTCCGGGGACTGGCCGAACACATGCAGACCATCGCGAATCTGCGATTCCTTCAGGTCGCACAGGTAGGTGTCCAGGCGCGGCAGCCACACGGCGGCATCGTCCAGTTGGCCTTCCAGTTGCAGTTCGCGGTCGATGTGGTTGGCCTTGACCAGTTCGAGAATGTCGCGCTGCAACTCGCGGGCGCGTCGCGGGTCGAGCAGCTGCGCTTCGTAGAACTCGTCGGCCAATTGCTCCAGGTGGCGCAACGGGCCATAGGTTTCGGCACGGGTCAGCGGCGGCATCAGGTGGTCGATGATCACCGCCTGGGTGCGGCGCTTGGCCTGGGCACCCTCGCCCGGGTCGTTGACGATGAACGGGTAGATGTTCGGCAGCGGGCCGAGCAAGGCGTCCGGCCAGCACTGCGCCGACAACCCGACGCCCTTGCCGGGCAGCCATTCGAGGTTGCCATGCTTGCCGACATGGATCACCGCGTCGGCGGCAAAGGCATGGCGCAGCCAGAAGTGAAACGCCAGGTAGCCGTGCGGCGGCACCAGGTCCGGGTCGTGGTACACCGCGCTGGGGTCCACCTGGTAGCCCCGCGCCGGCTGAATGCCGACGAAGGTCAAGCCAAAGCGCAGGCCGGCCACCATCAGCCGGCCACTGCGGTACATCGGGTCCTGCTGCGGTGGCCCCCAGCGTTCCAGTACGGCCTGGCGGTTGGCCTCGGGCAGGCGCTCGAAGGCGGCCTGGTAGTCGGCCAGGCTCAGGCTCTGCGCGCAGGGGCGCAAGTCCAGATGGTCGAGGTCGTTGGTCACGCCGCCGAGCAACTGGTGGATCAGTTGCGTACCGCTGCCCGGCAAGTCGGCCAGCGGATAGCCTTCGGCCCGCAGGGCCTTGAGGATGTTCAGCGCCGCCGCTGGCGTGTCCAGGCCAACGCCGTTGCCAATGCGGCCATCCCGGGTCGGGTAGTTGGCCAGCACCAGGGCCACGCGCTTTTGCGCATTCGGCAGGCGCGCCAGTTCGACCCAGCGGCGGGCCAGTTCGGCGACAAAGTCCATGCGCTCGGGGTGGGCGCGGTAGCAGACCACGTCGGACTGGCTGCGCTCGCTGCGCCAGGCCATGTCCTTGAAACTGACCGGGCGGGTGATGATGCGCCCGTCCAGTTCGGGCAGGGCAATGTGCATGGCCAGGTCACGCGCCCCCAGGCCCTGCTCGCTGGCTTCCCAGCCGGGCTGGTTGTCTTGCGCGCAGATGGCCTGCAGCACCGGGATGTCGCGACGGAACGGGCGCAGGTTGGGCCGTTCGGGGCTGGACAGGGCAAAGCCGGTGGTGTTGACCAGCACTTCGGCACCCACCTCGTCCAGCCAGGCTTCGACCTGCTCCAGGCAGGCGCTTTCCTTGAGGCTGGCCACGGCGATCGGCAACGGGTTGAGCCCGGCGGCCTGCAGGCGCTGGCAGAACACATCGATGAACGCGGTGTTGGCCGCCTGCAGGTGCGAGCGGTAGAACAGCAGTGGCGCCACCGGCTGTTCGGGATGCCACTGCGGGTACCAGTCCTCCAGCGTGGCGCTGCCCTTGGCCGGGTGATACACGGCGGTGCGCGGCAAAGGCTGCGGCTCGTCCCAGGCATAGTCGCGGCCCAGCCACTGGCTGGCCAGGCAATTGAACAGGTTGATGGCGTTGGCCTTGCCGCCCTGGCGCAAGTAGTGCCAGAGGCGCTCGGCCTGCTCGCCGCTGACACTGCCCAGGCTGGTCAGCTCCGGGTCCGGGCGGTCGTCGCCCGGCACCAGGATCAGTTGCACGCCACGGCCGGCCAGTTCGACCAGTTGCTCGACGCCATAGCGCCAGTAGCCGACGCCACCGTGCAGCGACACCAGGATGACCTTGGCATGGCGCAGCACCTGGTCGACGTACAGGTCGACCGAGGCATGGTTCTGTACCTGCATCGGGTTGGCCAGGCGCAGGCTGGGGTAATCCTCGGGCAATTGCTCGGCGGTATCGGCGAGCAATGCCAGGTGCGAATCGCCGCTGCAGAGAATCACCAGCTCGGCGGGCGTCTGGCCGAGGTCGGCAATGCTGTCATCCGGCACGAAGCCGCCGGGCTGGGTCCGCAGCAGGTGCATGGGTCAGGCGCCCAGTGCCTGGCGCAGGCGCGCTTCCAGCTGGGCGGCGTCGAGGTCCTGGCCGATCAGCACCAGGCGGGTGATGCGCGGCTCGTCGGCGCGCCAGGCGCGGTCGAAGTGCTTGTCGAAACGGGTGCCCACGCCTTGTACCAGCAGGCGCATCGGCTTGCCCGGGATGGCAGCGAAGCCTTTGGCGCGCAGGATGCCGAATTCCACCACCAGCTGGGTCAGGGCGTCGAGCAGCAGGCTTTCGTCGGCTTCGGGCAGGTCGATGGAGATGGAGTCGAAGGCGTCGTGGTCATGATCGTCATGGTCATCGCCGTCATGATGCGAATCGTGGTGGGTACGGCGGCCATCGATGTGCGCCTCGGACTCGGCGCCCACGCCCAGCAGCACCTCCAGCGGCAGCTTGCCGCTGCTGGCCTCGATCACCTTGACCGCCGGCGGCAGTTCTTCGGCCACCTCGGCGCGGACCTTGGCCAGGCCTTCGGCGTCGATCAGGTCGGCCTTGTTCAGCACCACCAGGTCGGCGCTGGCCAGCTGGTCGGCGAACAGTTCGTGCAGCGGCGACTCGTGGTCCAGGTTGGGGTCGAGCTTGCGCTGGGCATCGACCTGGTCCGGGTAGGCGGCGAAGGTGCCGGCGGCCACCGCAGGGCTGTCGACCACCGTGATCACCGCGTCGACGGTGCAGGCATTGCGGATTTCCGGCCACTGGAAGGCTTGCACCAGCGGTTTGGGCAGGGCCAGGCCGCTGGTTTCGATGAGGATATGGTCCAGGTCGCCACGGCGTGCCACCAACTCGCGCATCACCGGGAAGAACTCTTCCTGCACGGTGCAGCACAGGCAGCCGTTGGCCAGTTCGTAGACGCGGCCGGTGGTTTCTTCTTCGGTGCAACCGATGCTGCACTGCTTGAGGATTTCACCGTCGATGCCCAGTTCGCCGAACTCGTTGACGATCACCGCAATGCGGCGGCCCTGGGCGTTGTCGAGCATGTGGCGCAGCAAGGTAGTCTTGCCCGAGCCGAGGAAGCCGGTGACGATGGTGACGGGGAGCTTGGCCAGTGTTTTCATGTCGCATTGCCCTTGGCAGATTGGCGCGGGCATGCAGGACGACAGCCACGGGCCAGACCGGCCGGGCTTGTTCGCCACCGGATCACCCCGCCCGGTTGAAAGTCGAAAACGTGACGAGGCAGGTCTCCTGGCTCGCACCGTTCCATGTGCCCGCTGGTGCAGCGGGCTGGCGGGATGACGCCTTCCCGCGCGCGGGCGCAGTGGCTGTGTCGATCCGTTGTCGGTGCTTACAGTTGCGGGGGCAGCCGCGGCTTGTACCGCGTTCCCGTCTTAGCTTCGGCCTGGCCGAAGAACCTCGAAGTGGCAAGGCTACGCAGTGGCTGGCGGGTGGTCAACCATTGCTGTCGGGCTGGCCGACAACAAGTGGCGCAACTGCGTTACAGTGGTGGCTTTGAGCAGCGAGGCACCCCGGTGAAACCCCTGAACAAGCGCGATATGGCACGCCTGGAGCGTGAACTGGTGGTTTGCCTGACCGAAGCCTGCGAAACCGCCAAGGCGGAGATCGTCGGTTTCAGCTGGCTTACCCATCGTCTTGCTCCCGAGGATTTTCCGGCCAGCCTGCGTATTACCTGGGTGTTCGAGCGAGAGGCCGACAAGTCCGCCGCCGTGGCGGGCGACGCGAAGGTACGCATGCTGGCGCTGACCGGCCTGGCTTTGGAACAAGCCGGCATTCAGCTGGATCATCCGGCCTGGCATGTGCGGTTTGACAGTGAAGAGGCCTGCCAGCAGAGCCACGGGGGCGACTGGAGCAAGCGCTTGATGGGGCGCTGAACCAGGGGCATGCGCGGTCCTGGCTCTTGTAGGAGCGGCCTTGTGTCGCGATAGGGCTGCGAAGCAGCCCCAGCAATTTGTGCCTCTATGCTGAAACCCTGGGGCTGCTTCGCAGCCCTATCGCGACACAAGGCCGCTCCTACAGGGGCCGCGGCGCACTCGCGGAATCTGTTTTCCGGCGACAACGATGCCTCTATCCGTTAGGCTACGCATTCCCCTGTCACGAGGTGTTCGTCCAATGCGCCATTGATGCCGCCGTCCCTTCGACGGCCAGTCTTCAGCCTCCGGTTCGCTCCGGAGATGTCGCGGCATTTGTGGAGTTGTGCATGACGAACACGTCGATCCTGACGCTGGACAGCGTCTCCTTGGCCTTGCCTGACGGCAGGCTGTTATTTACCGACCTCAGCGAAACCTTCGACCAACGCCGCACCGGCCTGGTCGGGCGCAACGGTGTGGGCAAGAGCCTGCTCGGGCAGATACTTGCCGGCCAGCGCGAACCAAGCAGCGGCCAGTGTCGGCGCCTTGGGCGCATCCATCTTCTGGACCAGCAGGTGATCGAGCACAGCGCCACGGTCGCCGACCTGGCCCAGGTGGGCGCGGTGCTCGCTGCGCTGGAGCGCATCGAGCAAGGCAGCGTCGCACCCAGTGACTTCGACACCGTTGGCGAACGCTGGGATATCCGCGAGCAATTGCAGGGGCACCTGCAACGCCACGGCCTGGGCCAGCTCGACTGGCACCAGCCCGCCCACAGCCTGAGCGGTGGCCAGGCCATGCGCGTGGCGCTGGTCGGCGCCTGGCTCAGCGAAGCGGACTACCTGATCCTCGACGAACCGAGCAATCACCTGGACAGCAACGCCCGCGCCCAACTGCTGAGCATGATCGAAGCCTGGGACCGGGGCTTGCTGGTGATCAGCCATGATCGCAGCCTGCTCGCGCACATGACGCGCATCGTCGAATTGTCCAGCCTGGGCTTGCAGGCCTATGGCGGCAACTACAGCTTCTATTCGGCCCAAAAAGCCAGCCAGACGGCACAGGCCCAACAGCAACTTGCCCGGCTGAAACAGGAGCAGCAACGCCAGGCGCGCGAACTGCAGCGCCAGCGCGAAGACCTGGAACGTCATCAGGCCCGCGCCGGGCGCAACGCCAGGCACGCCAACCAGGCCAAGATCCTGGTCGACCGCCAGCAGGAACGCAGCCAGGCCACTGCGGGCAAGCAGCGCCGCGACCATCGCGACGCCCGGCAGGCGCTGCAGGGCAAAGTGCGTGACGCCGCCCGCGAAGTCGAGCAGGACAGCGCCATTACCCTGCATGCACCCACGCCGCAGCGTCATCCGGGCCGCGAAGTGCTGGCCTTGCAGGCGCTGCACCTGCCCCGCGGCACGCGCAAACCACTGAACCTGCGCTTGTGCCTGGGCCAGCGGCTGGGCCTGGTCGGCGCCAATGGCAGTGGCAAATCCACCCTGCTCAGGCTGATGAACGGTGAGTTGCCAGCACCGCCCGAGCGCCTGCGCCTCAGGGGTGAAACCGCCCTGCTCGACCAGCACTGCAGCGCACTACCAGGCCACACCAGCGTGCTCGACCACCTGCGCCAGGCAAACCCGACCCTGGCCCAGGGCGACTTGCGCAGCCGCCTGGCGCAACTGGGCCTGGATGCGGCCCGCATCGAACTGCCCAGCGGCCTGCTCAGCGGCGGTGAGCGGATGAAGGCGGCACTGGCCGCCGTGCTGTACCGCGAACGGCCGCTCGACCTGTTGCTGCTGGACGAACCGGGCAACCACCTGGACCTGCCGTCTCTGGCCGCACTGGAACACATGCTCGGGCAGTTTCGCGGGGCGCTGGTGGTGGCGTCCCACGACCAGGTACTGCTCGACCAGCTGGCGCTGGACGAGTACCTGCACCTGTAGAAGCCGCAATGAATGCATTGCAGGCTATCAATTCGTGACTGGCCGTTCCCGATCTGCCACGGATGTATTATGGTGGCGTGGTGCGCATATAACAGCAGCCCGAGCAATCGGGCACTTGCAAGACAATGAGGGTGTCATGAGCAACGAAAGCATTAATTGGGACAAGCTGGGTTTCGACTACATCAAGACCGACAAACGCTACCTGTCCGTATGGCGCAATGGCGAGTGGGACAAAGGCACCCTGACCGAAGACAACGTACTGCACATCAGTGAAGGCTCCACGGCCCTGCACTACGGCCAGCAGTGCTTCGAAGGCCTCAAGGCCTACCGTTGCAAGGACGGTTCGATCAACCTGTTCCGCCCGGACCAGAACGCCGCCCGCATGCAGCGCAGCTGCGCCCGCCTGCTGATGCCGCAGGTGCCGACCGATGTGTTCATCGAGGCGTGCAAGCAAGTGGTCAAGGCCAACGAGAAGTTCGTGCCACCGCATGGTAAAGGCGCCCTCTACCTGCGTCCGTTCGTGATCGGCACCGGTGACAACATTGGCGTGCGCACCGCCCCCGAGTTCATCTTCTCGATCTTCGCCATCCCGGTTGGCTCGTACTTCAAGGGCGGCATGAAGCCGCACAACTTCCAGATCTCCAGCTTCGACCGCGCAGCCCCACAAGGCACTGGCGCGGCCAAGGTCGGTGGCAACTACGCCGCCAGCCTGCAGCCGGGTGCAGAAGCGAAGAAAGCCAACTTCGCCGACGCCATCTACCTCGACCCGCTGACCCACACCAAGATCGAGGAAGTCGGTTCGGCCAACTTCTTCGGCATCACCGCCAACAACGAGTTCGTCACCCCGAAATCGGCTTCGGTGCTGCCAGGCATCACCCGCCTGTCGCTGATGGAACTGGCGCAATCGCGCCTGGGCCTGACCGTGATCGAAGGCGATGTGGAAATCAACAAGCTGGACCGCTTCATCGAAGCCGGCGCCTGCGGTACCGCTGCGGTGATCACCCCGATCGGCGGCATCGAGTACAACGGCAAGCTGCACGTGTTCCACGACCTGGAAAAGGTCGGCCCGGTTACCCAGAAGCTCTACAATGAGCTGACCGGTATCCAGAGCGGTGACGTGGAAGCACCGGCTGGCTGGATCGTCAAGGTTGCCTGAGGCGCTTTAACGGTTTGAAAAACGGGGTAGGCCAGCGATGGCATGCCCCGTTTTTTATTGGCTGATGGCACCGGCTGCGCCGGTGTTCGCGGCGAAAGCCGCTCCTGAAACCTGCACCGTCCCTGTAGGAGCGGCCTTGTGTCGCGAAAGGGCTGCGAAGCGGCCCCAGGATATCCGCACAATGCACAAATCGAGGGGCCGCGCAGGGCAGTTAGTTCTCATGCAAGGCGACGCTGCATCAGCAGGTGCCGGGCTTTGTCGAAGGCCCAGTTGTACAGCACGGTGTAGGGCAGGATGATCACGAAGAAGCCCAACTCCACCATGAACGCCTGCAGCAACGAAATCTCCAGCATCCACGCCGCCACCGGCAGGCACCACACCACCAGCCCGGCTTCGAAGCCCAGGCCGTGCACAAAGCGTGCGCCGGCCTTCCAGTGGATGCGTTCGACCCGCACGTAGCGATCGACCAACGCGTTGTAGACCATGTTCCACAGCATGGCGATCACCGACAGGGACACCGCCAGCGCCCCCGCCGTCGCCAGCGACTTGCCCATGATCCAGGACAACAGCGGCGCACACAGCAGCACGGCGAACACTTCATAACCGACGGCGTGAACCAGGCGTTCGGTGAAAGAGACGTTTTTCATTGCAAATTCCATCCATTGCGTGAGTCGTGCTTCCTATTTTCTTTGATAGAACTGATACTCGCGACATAGCTACCATCGGTTTTATCAATACCATGCGCTACTCACCCGAAGCTCTGGTCGCCTTTGTCGAAGCTGCATCGCTAGGTTCGTTTTCCGCTGCGGCGCGCAAGTTGCGCAAAAGCCAGTCCACCATCAGCATCGCCATCGCCAATTTCGAGGCCGATGTGGGTTGCCCGTTGTTCGAGCGTGGCGGCCGTCACCCCACGCTGAACGAGGCTGGGCGGCAGGTGCTGAGCCATGTCGAGGCGATTCTCGATGCCAGCGCCCAGCTCGATGCCCTGGCGGTGCGGCTGGCGGAAAATGTCGAGGCTCTGGTCTCGGTGGTGATGTCGGACAGCTACAGCGTGACCTTCCAGGGCGCGGTGATGGCCCGCTTCGCCCAGCACTACCCGCATACCGAGCTGCGCTGCGGCCCCTCGGAAGATGCCGATGTGATCGAGCTGATCCAGCAGGGCCTGGCACATGTCGGCATTCTTGCCACCCAGCCCAGTTACCCTGCGGACGTTGCCGTTGCGCGCTTGCCAGAGCAGGCAGAGTTTGGGGTGTACGTGGCCGACGGGCATCCGTTGGCGGCATTGCCCCAGGTGCAGACGCAGCACCTGGAGAACGTCCGGCAGCTGTATATCAAGACCTATGCCCCCAGCTTGCACCACGGTCGTGGCCAGGCCTGGTCGGCACCGGACTACCTCACCCTGCTGGAGTTCGCCGTGCGCGGGTTCGGCTGGGCCGAACTGCCCAGGGCTCTGGTGGCACGGTTTGGCAATGGGCTGGTGGAGCTGCAGGTGGCCGGGTACCCGCGACGGGTTGACATGGATGTGGCCTGGTCGAGCCGGCGCGCGCTCGGGCCGGCGGGGCAGTGGCTGGTGCGGCAGATGCTGGGGCAATAGGCCTTTATCGCATTCAAGATCCTGGGGCTGCTGCGCAGCCCATCGCGACGCAAGGCCGCTCCTACAGGGGCACTAAAGCGAAAAATCCTACAACGTTTTAGGAAGCCCATTGCTCCCCCGCGAAGGCGTTCCTCGCTAGTGTTTTGGCCGTTGCGTCAAATCACTGGAAAAGGAACTCCTGATGAGCATCAGCAAAGCCATCCACATCGCCATGCAGGAAGAGATCCCCAACACCTACGGCACCTGTAATGCCTGCGAACGCTCCGGCCTGCCGATTCTG